>JAFECL010000002.1 GCA_018242165.1 Pseudomonadota bacterium | reverse complement strand
CTGGGCGAAAAGCTGCTGTTCGACGAGCAGCTGGTGGTGCCGAACGAGGCGCTCAGCCTCAAGCAGGGGGCCGTGGTGCCCTGGGCCAAGTCGAACCCGCCCAGCCCCTATTACATGCAGGTGCTGGCCAGCCTGGCCAAGCATTTCGGCTTCAGCCTCGAGACGCCGTGGCAGGATCTGCCCGGCGAGGTGCGGCTGGTGATCCTGCATGGCACCGGCGGCCTGCCGGTGCCGCTGACCTTCATCGACGGGCGCAAGAGCTATACCGTGACCAAGCCCTTCGAAGGGGTGATCGGCAACCTCAACCGGCGCATGCTGCAAACCGACAGCGCCTGGATGCGCGAGGAACTGGGCAAGTTCCAGACCGCGCAGCCCTGCGAAACCTGTGGCGGCGCCCGCCTCAAGCCCGAGGCGCTGAGCGTCAAGATCGCCGGCGAAGACATCTCGCTCTCTGCCCGACGTTCGGTTGCCGATGCGCTCGGCTGGTTTTCCACGCTGCCCGAAAAGCTGTCCGGCCAGCAGAACCAGATCGCCCGCGCGATCCTGAAAGAGATCAACGAGCGGCTGGGCTTCCTCAACAATGTCGGGCTCGATTACCTCAATCTCGACCGGACCAGCGGCACGCTTTCGGGCGGGGAAAGCCAGCGGATCCGGCTGGCCAGCCAGATCGGCAGCGGCCTGTCGGGCGTGCTCTACGTGCTCGACGAGCCCAGCATCGGCCTCCACCAGCGCGACAATGACCGGCTGCTCGAAACGCTCAAGCGGCTGCGCGATCTGGGCAACACGGTGATCGTGGTCGAACACGACGAGGATGCGATCCGCGCTGCCGACCACATCGTCGATCTTGGGCCGGGGGCCGGGGTGCACGGCGGCGAGATCGTCGCCGAGGGAACGCTGGCCGACATCCTTGCCAGCAAGGCCAGCCTGACCGGCCAATACCTCTCAGGCGCGCGGGCCATCGCGGTGCCGGGGCACCGCCGCAAGGGCAATGGCCTTGACCTGACCGTCCACGGCGCGCGGGCCAACAACCTGCGCGGGGTGACCGCGCGCTTTCCGCTGGGCACCTTCACCTGCGTGACGGGCGTTTCGGGCAGCGGCAAATCAAGCCTCACGCTCGACACGCTCTATGCCGGCGCGGCGCGGGTGCTCAATGGCGCGCGGGTGATCGCTGGGCCGCACGACAGGATCACGGGCCTTGAAGCCTGCGACAAGGTGATCGAGATCGACCAGTCGCCGATCGGCCGGACCCCCCGCAGCAACCCCGCCACCTACACCGGCGCCTTCACCCAGATTCGCGACTGGTTCGCCGGCCTGCCCGAGAGCGAAGCGCGCGGCTACAAGGCCGGGCGGTTCAGCTTCAACGTCAAGGGCGGGCGCTGCGAAAAATGCCAGGGCGATGGCCTGATCAAGATCGAGATGCACTTCCTGCCCGACGTTTACGTCACCTGCGAGGAATGCCAGGGGCGCCGCTACAACCGCGAAACGCTGGAAGTGAAGTTCAAGGGGCACTCGATCGCCGACGTGCTCGACATGACGATCGAGGATGCGGAAGAGTTCTTCAAGGCCGTGCCGCCGATCCGCGACAAGATGCACATGCTGAATGAAGTGGGCCTCGGCTACGTCAAGGTCGGCCAGCAGGCCACCACCCTGTCAGGGGGCGAGGCCCAGCGGGTCAAGCTGGCCAAGGAACTGAGCCGGCGCAGCACCGGACAGACCCTGTACATTCTCGACGAGCCGACCACCGGGTTGCATTTCGAGGATGTGCGCAAGTTGCTCGAGGTGCTGCACCGCCTGGTCGAGCAGGGTAATTCGGTGGTGGTGATCGAACACAACCTCGATGTGATCAAGACCGCCGACTGGATCATCGACCTTGGCCCCGGCGGCGGGGTGCGCGGCGGCGAGATCGTCGCGGAAGGGCCCCCCGAACAGATCGCCGCCGATCCCGCCAGCGTCACCGGGCAATATCTGAAGCCGCTGCTCGAACGGGCGGATCCGGTTGCCGGGTGACGCGGTGCCCTACCCGGTCAATTGGTGCGCCGGTTGGTCAGGTGGGTCGTGATGACCTGAAGGATCGACTGTTCGCTTTCGGTGTCCCAGTCGAAGTAGATCCGGAAGGCGTTCCTGATGTCGGCGCCATTGCCCCATTTGGCGTGCCAGTCTGATCGCAGTTGCCGGCCCTCGTGGGTGAAATCGTAATCGTCGAAGCCGGCGGTCTTGCCGACCGGACACAGTTCGACACCGTCGCCAAGCGCGATGTTCCTGCCGTTCAACTGGATGCGGTTTGCCGTAAGGTTGATGATGCCGATCAGGGCGGTGCGGACGCGATAGAGATAGGTTGCGTCGTCGGGTATCGCGTCCCAGCTATCCAGAAACGCTTTGGAAGGGATGATCATATTTGCTGAGGCGATAGCGCACCATTCCTCGATGAATTCCTTGAATTTCAGCGATGGCGGACTGGCCAGCGGCTCGTAGGGGATCAGGCTGTGCATGGTATCGCGCAGGTAGTGAATCCGTCTCGCGGCATCCTCGCTTTCGGCACGCAAGGTACGGTTCTTTGCCTCGGATTCGGCCAGCTGGGCCTGGAGGATGCGGACGTCTTCTTCCGCTCCGTTGAGCAGGTCTTCGGCGCTGCGCAGGTCTTCCTCGACCTCGCTCAGTCTGCGGCTATACTCTTCTGCCTTCCCGCTGTGTCCGCCGGCCGAGGTTTCAAGCTCGATTTCATGCATCCGCGGCAGGCGGCGGTCGCGCGTTGCCCGCACCCCGGCGGCCAGCTCGACGATGTCCGCGTGCAGGCTGTCTCGGTCGTGATCGTCAAGCCGGATGAGGCGGTGGGCATAGGGGTTGATGCTCTGCCCCTCGCGGACCGGATAGTAAAAGCGCGCAAAGCGGCCATAGACGGAGGCTTGCTTCGACATTTCGCTGGCCAGCGCGTCGTGGGCTTCGCGGCTGATCGCGGCGACAATCACCGCCCCGGCCAGGCTTCGGGCGGAATCGGCAATATCATCGGCCCAGTGCTCGCAGGCTTCGGCCCCGAAGGCCAGCACCGGCAGGTTGCGGGCCGGGTTCATGACCAGGTCATGGAAGATTCCGGGGTGGTCAATCGTCACGATGTCGTCGGTCAGGGCGTGGCCGGCATCGGTCGCGCCGGCATGGTCGACGATCTGACGCAGCACGCCGGGTACGGTCCGGTGCGGGGGATGAGCGGCGAACCGTTCATGGCTGTCGCGCGCGCCCAGCCGCAGTGCCATCGCCGGGTCCGGGGCGAGGCGGATGACGATCTCGGTATTCCAGCTGCGGCCGCCGATCGCGGAATCCTGGACCCGCAATTTGGCGGCCCAGTACTGTGCTTCTCCCAAAGTTCCGACCACCGCCTCGGCGGGGGCGGCAACGTCGAGGCTGGTCTTGAACGGGGCGCCGTCGAATGCGCCGGGCGGGAACGGGGCCCGCGAACGTTTGGCGAGCCACTTGACGCATTCGCGGATCGCGGCCTGAGCATCGCGCAGCCCCAGCTGGGTCTGGTAGATCGGGAACAGCGTCTGCGGCTGTGGTGCCATGGTGCCTCCTAGGGGCGCGATGCCGTCGCCCTGCGCGCCACATGCAGCGGCGGGGCGAAGGTCTGGCCCTTGATCCGATCGGCAACGAACAGCTCGCACACCGCACCCACCACCTTGTTGCTGCGTGAACAGCGCCCGGCCATGATGTCGCGCTTGCTGACCCACAGGATGCTCTCGCCATCGGCGTGCGAAAGCGTGTCGATCACCGACTGCAAATGTGCCGATGGCTCAACATCATAGACCTCGAAGATCTTGATCTGGGTAAGCGGCATTTCGTCGAGTTCGCTGTTCTCGTAACTGATGTAGGTGCGGACCTGCTGAAAGGTCAGCCGGTCCAGCGCGTCGTTGGCAAAGCTCAGGCCAGCTTCCTCGACCAGTTCCTCGTTCAACTCGCGGATCAGGCAGGCGGCATGGCTTTCGCGCTGGGTGGGGTGCTGCGAGAACCATTTGACGATGCCGTTGGCGAACTTGCGCTTGGTGTACCCCCGGATGTCGCGGGCGGTATCGTCGTCGTTGATGTTGTATTCGTCGGTGAACTGAAGCTTCTCCAGCGCGCTGACCGCATTGGCGTGGTATTTGTAGCAGCCGCCGATCGCCGAATATTGCTCGGGGCGGTGGCGGTTGCGGATGATGGCATAGCGGCCATCGCTGTCGCGGCGTATCCGGACAAATGCCGCCGCGACGACCCGCGCGCGCTGGTTGCGGTTGAACAGTTGCAGCCTCACGCTGCGGATGTTGCCGCTGACCAGCGTAAACAGCTTGCGCAGCAGCCCGCCTGCCAGCTTGCTGCCGATGCTTGCCGCCACTTCCGAACCAGTGACCATAAAATGCCGCCCATCCCCAACCAGTCCCATCATTTACAATATCTTAGCTGACGTCAACCGTGGCTGGTGGGGCAGCGGTTCCGCCGGTCAGCCGCCATTGGCCTTTGCACCGGTTCATGCCATGATGCGTGGGAATGGACGCAGCTTGGGGGGAGAAGGCGCGCGATGGGGAGATCAAAGCCGCTGGTCGGCCTGACGGTGGCATGGCTGATCGGGCTGGTCTGGTCGGGCTGGCAGCCGTTCGATCGCGCGACATGGTGGATGGAAGTGGCTCCGGCGCTGATTGCCTGGCCGGTGCTGTGGTGGAGCGACCCGCGCTTTGCCCTGTCGCGCCTCGCGCTGGCGCTGATCGCCGTTCACGGCCTGGTGCTGATGCTTGGCGGGGCCTATTCTTACGCGCGCGTACCGCTGGGCTTTTTGCTCGAGCATTGGCTGGGCCTCGCGCGCAACCCCTATGATCGGATCGGGCACCTGTTCCAGGGTGCGGTGCCGGCGATCGTGTTCCGCGAACTGTTGCTGCGCCGGGGCGGGATCGCCCGGGGTGCCCTGCTGGCAGGACTTGTCATGGCCTGCTGCATGGCAGTCAGCGCCTGTTACGAACTTGCCGAATTTGGTGCCGCCATGGCGCTGGGGCAGGGGGCCGACGCCTTCCTGGGCACCCAGGGCGACCCGTGGGATACGCAGTGGGATATGCTGATGTGCCTGATCGGCGCGGGCATGTCGCTGGCCTGCCTCAGCCGGTGCCATGATCGTTCGATGAAGGAGGGAGAGAACCATGCTTGATACCATTGCACCGTGGGCCGGGCTGCTGGGCCTCATCGGGCTGGCCGGCCTTGCCGGGCTGCGCCAGCCGGTCGACAAGGGGCGGCCGGGCGGGGCGGTGCGTTTGCTCGGCCTGCTGGGGCTGGCCGGGCTGACCGGCTTCTGGATCCCCGGTGCGGGGGCTACCGGGGCGGCCGGGGCGCTGGGGCTGTGGAACCACCAGAATCCGAAGCTGGCCCGCTGGGGCATGGCGGGCTGGTTGTTCGTGGCCGGGCTGCCTTACCTCGCGCGGCATTTCCTCGGCTGAGTTAAGGCTGACAGCAAATGGGGCCGGCATTGCTGCCGACCCCACTGTCACCCGGTTTGCCGCCCGGATGTGCGGCGGGGGCCTGCTCTTGCCATGCAGCTGGCCTTCGCGATGCCCTGGCCTGCATCCTGCGCCGCTGGCGGCGTGGCTGCTGCAACGGAACGCGTGGCCCCGATTGCGCCCGGCATCCGGCCGGCTTTCCCGGGTGGTGAGGCCCGGTTGGCCTGCTGCGCCTGGTTCGTGCTGGCTTGCTGGCCTGTCCCGCTGGCCCGAAGGCGTGGCGGGCTTGCCCGGCTTGCCGGCCTACCCTGGTGCCGGCACTGGCGATCGGCGGATCGTCAGCCCTCCGGCGGTTCGGTCCCGCCGGGTAGGGGCCTGGCTTGCGCCCGGCATCCTCCCGGCGTTCCCGCGACCGTTCTGCAACCGCCCGCTTTCCCCATCGCCGCGCCCGGCAAGCCGGACCTTCGCGCTGGTTTCCACGGGCCGCACTTCCCGGCCCACACGGTAACGTGCCTCTCGCAAGCATCTGCGGTTCGCTGACCTGCCCCGCGAAGGGCCTGACGACGTGTTTTCCGATACTGCTGCGGGCTCTGTTTCCGCGACCGGATGGTTGCCCTCCGCCGTGCTGTTCTTACGGCCTAAACCGTTGGAACAGTTGGCTTTAAACCGCCTTCCGATGGGTCAAAGCTGCGCCCGATCGGCGAGTCGGACAAGGGTGAAAGTGGCAAGTTATCCACAGGGCGCGGATTGCCGGTGGACAACTTTGCGAGGGGCGGAATAGGCAGCGGAATCGGCGCCGATTTCTCCCCAGCGGGCCAGGCGCTCCCCCAACGATCCGGAGTATCCGCCATGTCCCTGCGCCGCCCCACCCGTCCGGCTGCCGCCCCGCTCGCGGCCCTCGCCGCCACCCTGCTCGCCACGGCCGCCCCGGCCGGGGCCGAACCGGTGGTTGTCACCGCCGCGCACATGGTCGATGTGCTGAGCGGCAAGGTGGTCGACGCGCCGCAGGTGGTGATCGATGGCGAGCGCATCGTCAGCGTCGGGCACCAGGGCGATGCCGTGCCCGCCAACGCCACGCGGATCGATCTCGGCGGGCGCACGCTGCTGCCCGGGCTTATCGACATGCACGTCCACCTTACCGGCGATCCCACCTTCAGCGGCTATCGCGGGCTCGAATATACCGACAACTTCTGGACGGTGCTGGGCGTGGCCAATGCCGCCAAGACGCTTGCCGCGGGCTTTACCACCGTGCGCAATGTCGGCACCTCCGATTATGCCGATGTGGCGCTGAAGCAGGGGATCGAGGGGGGCTTTGTGCCCGGCCCGCGCATCGTTCCCGCCACCTATGCGCTGGGCGCCACCGGCGGGCACTGCGACAGCACCGAATTCCCCCCAAGCGTCAATGTGCCCAGCCCGAACATTGCCAATTCGCCCCACGAATTCCGCGCGCTGGTCCGCCGCAACCGCAAGTATGGCGCCGAGGTGATCAAGATCTGCATGACCGGCGGGGTCTTTTCCAAGACCGACAGCGTCGGCGGCCAGCAACTGACCGACGATGAGGTGAAGGCGATCGTTGACGAGGCGCACATGCTGGGCATGCGCGTCGCCGCCCACGCCCATGGCACCGCCGGGATCAACGCCGCATTGCGCGCCGGAGTCGATACCATCGAACACGCCAGCCTGGCCGATACCACCAGCTTCCAGCTGGCCAAGGAACACGGCGCCTGGTTCTCGATGGACATCTACGACGATGACTACATCCTCGCCGAAGGGGCCAAGAACGGCGTCTTCGCCGAAAGCCTGGAAAAGGAGCGGACCATCGGCCGCAAGCAGCGCGAAACCTTCCGTGCCGCACATCAGGCCGGGGTCAAGATGGTGTTCGGCACCGATGGCGGGGTCTATCCCAACGGCTTCAACGCCCGCCAGTTCGTCACCATGACCCAGTGGGGCATGACGGCGATGGAAGCGATCCAGGCCGCCACCAAAAATGCCGCCGAGGCGCTGGGGCGCACCGGCGATCTGGGCGCGATTGCCCCGGGCCGCTACGCCGACCTGATCGCGGTCGATGGCGATCCGCTGAAGGACGTGGCGACGCTGCAGCAGGTGCGCTTCGTGATGAAGGGCGGGAAGGTGGCCAAGGGGTTGTAGGGGGAAGATGCGAGGGGGTTACCCCCTCGCGCTCCCCGAACCTGGCAGCGGGGATGCGCTGATCGCAGCCGGGCGCTGGGCGGCAAAGCCGCTATTAAAAATGCCTGCGGCGCCAATTCAACTTGGAATCAGGGGTCAGGCAGGCCCGTAACCTTCGACCCAATGATCTTTGTCGATGGTATAGCAGTCGATTGAAAAGCCGTTCGGGTGGCCGCGAAAACCCGGTTGAACTGTCAGCCGCGCGACCGCGCTGTTCGCAGCGTCATGCGACGAATAAACCCCGATGAGCTTTACGTCGGCAGTTTCAGGATTTTCGTGCTGAACGATAAAGATCTTGGCCATGCCTTAAGCGTAGCATGGTGAAGGCACAGCACCAATCTGGCTGCTACCAACAACGTAAAGTGACGGGGAGCGCGAGGGGGTAACCCCCTCGCATCTATCCCTTAATTCCCTTGCTTACTTCTGCCCCGCCAGCAGCTTCAGCCGCAGCGCGTTCAGCTTGATGAAGCCGGCGGCGTCCTTCTGGTCGTAGGCGCCGGCGTCATCTTCGAAGGTCACGTGGCGTTCGGAGTAGAGCGAGTGGGGGCTCTTGCGGCCGACCACGCTGGCCATGCCCTTGTAGAGCTTCAGCCGCACGGTGCCCGAGACCTTGGCCTGCGAATGGTCGATCGCCGCCTGGAGCATTTCGCGCTCGGGGCTGAACCAGAAGCCGTTGTAGATCAGCTCGGCATACTTCGGCATCAGCTCGTCCTTGAGGTGGGCGGCGCCGCGGTCGAGGGTGATGGATTCGATGCCGCGGTGGGCGCGGGCGTAGATTTCGCCACCCGGGGTCTCGTACATCCCGCGCGATTTCATGCCGACGAAGCGGTTTTCGACGAGGTCGAGCCGGCCGATGCCGTGCTTGCGGCCGAGGTCATTCAGCGCGGCCAGCAGGGTGGCGGGCGACATGGCCTCGCCATTCAGCGCGGTGCCGTCGCCGCGCTCGAAGTCGATGGTGATGTATTCCGGCTGGTCGGGCGCGTCTTCCGGGTTGACCGTGCGGCTGTAGACGTAGTCCGGGGTTTCCTGCCACGGATCTTCCAGCACCTTGCCCTCGCTGCTGGTGTGCAGCAGGTTGGCATCGGTGCTGAACGGGCTTTCGCCGCGCTTGTCCTTGGGAACCGGGATCTGGTGCGCCTCGGCCCAGGCGATCAGCGCGGTGCGGCTGGTCAGGTCCCACTCACGCCACGGGGCGATCACCTTGATCGCCGGGTTCAGTGCATAGGCCGAAAGCTCGAAGCGCACCTGATCGTTGCCCTTGCCGGTGGCGCCATGGGCCACGGCATCGGCGCCGGTTTCGCGGGCGATCTCGATCAGCCGCTTCGAGATCAGCGGGCGGGCAATGCTGGTGCCGAGCAGATAGTCGCCTTCATAGCGGGCATTGGCGCGCATCATCGGGAAAACGAAATCGCGGACGAATTCCTCGCGCAGGTCATCGATGTAGATGTGGTTGTCGGGAATGCCCATCAGCTTGGCCTTGGCGCGGGCCGGTTCCAGCTCTTCACCCTGGCCAAGATCGGCGGTGAAGGTCACCACCTCACAGCCGTAGGTCACCTGCAGCCACTTGAGGATCACCGAGGTATCGAGGCCGCCCGAATAGGCGAGGACAACTTTCTTGATCTCGGACATGGCAGGCCTCCGCTGGAAATTGCGCGGCGCGCCTAACAGGCGGGGCGCGCGGGTGCAATGATTGCGTTGGCCATTGCCGCGCGCCGGGCTAGCATGCGGGCATGACCCGCTGGATCGAGATCGCCGAACCCCACGACCTTGCGCCATGGCAGCGCCCCTTGCGCGCGGCACCCGATGCCATGGCGCCGGCGCTGGCCATGGGAGTTCGCCAGGCGGCGGGAACCTTCACGCCCTTTGCGCAGATGGGCGATCCGGGTGGGGACGGGGTGGCCGATGGCGTGTGGCGCCACCCGGATGGCACCATGACGGTGGCCTGCACCACGCCGATGCCCGGCGTGACTGCGGCGATGTGGGACTGGTGGTTCGGCTGGCACAGCCTGTCGAGCGCGCGCTATCGGTTGTGGCACCCCGAGGCGCACCTGAAGGCGCAACTGGCCAGCGATTGCCGCCACCTGCCCACCGGCCGGCCGCGCTATGTCGGCAATGTCAGCGCGGTCGATGAATATGTCGGCGCGCAAAAGCTGCGGCTGGCCATCGCCTTCGTGCCGCCCGCTGCCTTCGGGTTCGACGAGGCGCGGGTCGATGCCCTGGGCACCGCGATCTGCGCCAATGTCTCGTTCCGGGTCGAGCGGGTGCAGACCAGCCGGCTGGTTCACCTGATCGAGAACACCGCCGAAGGCTGCGTAATGCACAGCCGCTTTCACCTTGGCCTCCTGCACAGCCATGTGCCCGTTGCCGGCCCGGTGCTGACCTGGCTGCTCAACCGCCCCGGGCCGCGCCGCACGCTTGCCAACGATGCGGTGGGGCTGGCGCTGTTACAGCACTGCTTCGAGGAAATGCACCATCTGGCAGGAATCCTGCCCGAGCTGCACGCCCGTTTCGGTGACGATTAGAGCAGCGCGAACAGCTGCCAGCCGCCCAGCGCCGCGAAGATCGCCGCTGCCACAGCGCGCGCGGCCTTCAGCGGCACCTTTTCGACCAGCCGGTGGCCGAGGAACACCGCCGGGGCATCGGCGATCATCATGCCGATGGTGGTGCCGGCGGCGACCGACCAGATATCGTGATAGCGCGCCGCGAGCGCGACGGTGGCGATCTGGGTCTTGTCGCCGATCTCGACCAGGAAGAAGGCGACCAGCGTGGTGAGGAAGGCGCCGCCGTGCGGCACCACCTTCAGCTCGTCTTCCTCGTCCAGCTTGTCGGGCACCAGAGTCCAGGCGGCCATGGCGATGAAGCCCAGCGCCACCGCGAGGCGGAACCAGGTGGCATCGGTCAGCCCGGCGATCATGCTGCCGGCCCAGGCCGAGGCGAGGTGGTTGGCGACGGTGGCGGCGAAGATCCCCGCAACGATCGCCCAGGGCCGCCGCAGCCGGGCGGCCAGCACGATCGCGAGCAGCATGGTCTTGTCGCCGATTTCGGCCAGGGTAACGACCAGGGTGGAGGTGGCCATGGTGGCCAGCGACAGGGGCATCAGTTTTCCTCTTCGCGGACAAGGTAGAGCACGTCGCGGCGCTGGGGCACCAGGTGCTGGCCGCCATCGACGAACAGGTGGGTGCCGTTGGCCACCGGCCCCGTCACCAGCAGCCAGGCGGCATCGGCAATATCCTCGACCGTGGTGGTGCGGCCGAGCAGGTTGAGCCGGCTGGACAGGGCGAATTCGTCGGTCGTCTGGTCGTGGCTGGGCAGGATGTTGCCCGGGCTCAGCGCCACCACCCGGTCGGGCGCCGCCACGGTCTGCGCCAGCATCGCGCCTGCGGCGGCATGGCCGGCCTTGCCCACGGTGTAGGAGAAGAAATCGGGGTTGAGGTTGGCCAGCTTCTGATCGAGCAGGTTCAGCACCCGGCGCCCGGTGGGGCTGCGCGCCTGGGCGAGGTAAAGCCGCGCCAGTTCGACATTGCCGGCAAGGTTGGCGGCCATCACCTCGTCCCACACCGCGCGATCGGGGGCGTCGGGCCAGTCGGGCCGGAAGGCGCAGGCGTTGCAGGCGATGGCGCGCCAATCGGGCAGGCGGGCGGCGAGATCGGCCATCACCCGGGCCATGCCGGCCCGGTCGGCCAGTTCGAAGCTGACGACTTCGGCGCTGGGCAGGCTGGCGGCCAGCGCCGCAGCCTCTTCGGGGTGGTGGCGGTGATGGATCACGACGTGCCAGCCGCCCGCGCCGAACCGCTGGGCGATGGCGCGGCCGATGCGGTTGGCGGCGCCGGTGACGAGAATGGCCGGGCGGGTCATCGTCCAGCGCCAAAGCACAGTGGGGGGACGAGGGGAAGCCCCCCTTGCGCCGCGCTGCCCCTCCGGGCACATACGGAGGCCAGGGCCGTCGAGGGGGATGTCGATGTTGCTGGACCTGATCGATGTATTTGCGGGTAAAGGGGCGCTTTCGGGCAATCCGCTGGCGGTGGTGCGCGGCGGCGAGCACCTGTCCGCCGAGGCGATGCTGGCGCTGACCCGCTGGCTGGGCTTTTCCGAGACCACCTTCCTGCTGCCGCCCACCGCCGCCGGTGCCGACTATCGGGTGCGGATCTTCTATCCGGCGGGCGAACTGCCCTTTGCCGGCCATCCCACGCTGGGCAGCGCCCATGCCTGGCTGGCCGCCGGGGGGGCACCGGCGCGCGAGGGCGTGGTGGTGCAGCAGTGCGAGGCGGGGCTGATCGAGGTGCGGCAGGGAGAGGGAAGCCTCGCCTTTCGCGCCCCGGCCTTGCGCCGCTCGGGCCCGCTGGGCGATGTCGAGGCGGCCGAGGCGGCACGGATCGCCGGGGTGCCGGCCGAGGCGGTGGTCGAGGCGATCCATGCCGACAACGGCCCGCCATGGCGGCTGTTGCGGTTGCGCTCGGCGGCGGATGTGCTGGCCGCACGACCGGTGGCCCGGGTCGAGGCGCATACCGATCTCGGGCTGATCGGCCCGCACCCGTTCGGCGGCCCGGCCGACTGGGAAGTGCGTGCCTTCTTCACCAAGCCGGGCGGGGCGCTGGCCGAAGATCCGGTTACCGGCAGCCTCAACGCCGCCGCCGCCTTGCACCTGTTCGGAGCCGGGCTGGCACGGGACAGCTATGTTGCCGGGCAGGGCCGGGTGATCGGTGCCGACGGGCGGGTCGAGGCCCGGCACGACAGCGAGGGCGCGGTGTGGATCGGCGGCCGGGTGGCGATGGTGGCCGCCGGGGCAAGCTTGGGCGGTTAGGCCGTAAACTCATAAACCGCGCCGTCGAGGTTTGAAGCAAAATGGCCCAATGCGAGGAAGGCGAAGGCAGGAATATGTCGATATTTCAACTGAGCCTGACGCGGCAGTGGGCCATTTTGGTCAAATCCCTTCGGGACGGCGGAATGGCTTCCATCTCGGGCCGAAGCGGCCTTGGAAATAGCACCACTATTCCCGGCGGCCACTTAGGCCCGATCTGTTCGCCATTGGCTGGCGCCGAACTGCGTTTCCGCCGCCTCGATGGCGCGGTTTATGAGTTTACGGCCTAGTCGCCGAGTTCGGTCAGCCGCTGGGCCATCTCGTCCCAAAGCGCGGGGCTGGCGGCGCCGATCAGGCCCCGCCGCCGGTCATCGACGCGATAGGCGCTGCCATCGGGGCGGGCGACCTTGCCGCCGGCCTCGTTGACGAACAGCGCGCCCGCCGCATGGTCCCACGCATGGATTCGCTCGAACAGCGCGACATCGTTCTCGCCCAGCACCAGCCGGGGATATTGTTCGGCGGCGCAGCGCGGGATGTCGACGGTGGTGTAGTGCGGGGCGATCTGCCGCTTCAGCCCCTCGCGCCGGGCGGGATCGGCGAAGACCAGCGAGATCGCCGCCACCGGAGGCCGGGTGCCGCTGGGGCGGGCCGTCACCCGCTCGGTGCCGATAAAGGCCCCGGCGCCGCGATGGGCGTGGCACAGGCGGCCCGACAGCGGATCGTAGAGCCAGCCGGCGACGGTCTCGCCCGCCTCGGCCAGCGCGATCAGGATACCGAAAGGCGCCGCGCCGCGCGCGAAATTGTTGGTGCCATCGAGCGGATCGATGATCCAGCACAGCGCATCGCCCAGCCGGTCGAGCAGGGCAGGGTCGGCATGGGCCGCCTCCTCGCCAACCAGTGCCGCCTCGGGCAGCAGGCGGGCCAGCCCCTCGGCCAGCAGCGCCTCGCTCGCCGTATCGGCGACGGTGACGACATCGTCGGCGGCCTTGGCCTCGATCTGGCTGGCGGCCAGGCGCTGGTAATGCGGCAGGATCGCCTGTTCGGCCGCCGCGCGCATCACCGCGGCAACCCCGGCGGTGAGCGACAGGGTCATGACCGGTAATCGGCGTTGATCGAGATGTAGCCGTGGGTCAGGTCGCAGGTCCACACCGTGGCGCGGCCGTCGCCCAGGCCCAGGTCGACCTCGATGCTGATCTCGTTCCCCTTGAGGTGGGCGGCCACCGGTGCCTCGTCATAGTCGGCCAGCGGCAGCCCTTCGCGCGCGCACCACACCCCGCCGAAGCCGATCGACAGCCGGTCGCGGTCGGCCGGTTCGCCGGCCTTGCCCACCGCCATGACCACCCGGCCCCAGTTGGCATCCTCGCCGGCGATTGCCGTCTTGACCAGCGGCGAGTTGGCGATGGCCAGCCCCACCCGCCGCGCGCTGGCATCGCTGACCGCGCCCGAAACGCTGACGGCGATGAATTTCTGCGCCCCTTCACCATCGCGCACCACCAGGTGGGCCAGTTCGCGGCACACCGCGTTCAGCGCGGCGGCAAAGGCATCGGCCCCGGGGCTGTCCCACCCGGTCAGTTCGGCATTCCCCGCCGCGCCGGTGGCGAAGGCCATGACGGTGTCGCTGGTCGAGGTATCGGAATCGACCGTGATGCAGTTGAAGCTGGCCTCGGCCGCCGCGCTCAGCATCTGTTGCAGCAGGGGGGCGGCCACGGCGCAATCGGTGAAGACATAGCCCAGCATGGTTGCCATGTCGGGCGCGATCATGCCGCTGCCCTTGATGATCGCGCCCAGCGTCACGGTCTTGCCGCCTACCATCGCGGTGGCCGTGGCCCCCTTGGCGAAGGTATCGGTGGTGCCGATGGTCTTGGCGGCGGCCTCCCAGTCGCAGGGCTGGGCCACCAGTGCGGCCTCGATCCCGGCGCGGGCCTTGTCCTTGGGCAGCGGCACGCCGATCACCCCGGTGGAGGAGACAAACACCTGCTCGCGCGCGCAGCCAAGGTGGGCGGACACCTGATCCATGATCGCCTCGACCGCCTCGCGGCCACGATAGCCGGTGAAGGCGTTGGAATTGCCGGCATTGACCACCAGCGCCCGCGCCTGCCCCTGCGCGACGTTCAGCCGGCCCAGTTCGACCTCGCTCGAACAGCAGACGTTGCGGGTGAAGACCCCCGCCACGGTGGTGCCCGGCGCCAGTTCGACATAGGTCAGGTCGCAGCGCCCCCAGTCCTTGTAACCGGCGCGGGCGACGCGCGGCGTGGCCCCGGCAATCGCCGGAATGGCGGGGAAGGGGCGGGCGAGCGGGGAAACATCGTGGGCCATGCCCCGTCCCATATTGGCGCAAGCGGGCTGCGGCAAGGTGGCTAACAGGCTTGCGGGCGCGGCGGCGATGAGTCAGCGCAAAAGGGCAATCTTTTCATTGCCACGGACCCGCCGATGCTGAGCCTGATGATCCTGCTGCTGGCCGATGCCCCGGGCACGCTCGAGGCCGGCACCGCTGCCGCCAATGCCATGGTGCTGCGCCCTGCCGTGCCGGCCAATTTCCCCGGCACCTGGGCCACCACCAACGATTACCCGCCCGCCGCGCTGCGCGCGATGGAGCAGGGGGCGACCGAATATGCCCTGACCGTCAGCCCGGCCGGGCGGGTGGCCAGCTGCATCGTCACCGCCAGCAGCGGCAGCATGGACCTGGACGAGGCGACCTGCCGGCTGGTTTCCGACCGCGCCCGCTTCGCCCCCGCCACCGATGCCCGGGGCCATGCCATTGCTGGCCAGTATGCCAGCCGCGTCCACTGGGTGCTGCCCAGCGCGCGCGGGGCGCTGAAGCCCGGCACGCTGGCCTTCCGCTTCGTGGTTTCCCCCGATGGCACCAAGCGCGATTGCGAGGTGATCGAGGCCGAAGGGGCGATGGGCGCGCGCGCTGCGGTGGGCACCGTGCCCTGCGCCGCGATCCCGTTCAACGGCCGCTATGTGAACGACAATGGCGAGGGCGAGGCGCGCCGCGTCACCATCACCCAGACCGTGGCGGTGGAAGCCGCGCCGAACTGATTTGAAGATGAAAGGGTACGCACGATGATCGCACTGGCTCTTACGCTGATCGCCGCCGAAGCACCGCAGATCGCCGTCGACATGGGGGGCATGGATATGGGCACCCCGGTGGCCGCGCTGGCCACCGGCGCCGAGGCCCCCGCGCCGCCGCCGCCCGCGCGGATGACCCCGCGCCCGGCCTATCCGCAGACCATGCCCGGCAGCTGGGTGACCAAGGCCGATTACCCCGCCGAGGCGCTGGCCGCGCGCGAAACCGGGTGGACCCAGTACGTGCTGCTGGTGGATGCCGACGGCAAGCCGATGGCCTGCCGGATCATGAGCTCGAGCGGCAAGCCGCTGCTCGACACCGCCGCCTGCCAGGCCGCGATGACCCGCGCCAGCTTCTGGCCCGCGCTGGACCGCAACGGCAAGGCCGTGCCGACCTTCTACGCCCAGCGCGTGCGCTGGACCCTGCCCGTGCTGCCGGCGGGGCGGATCACCGAGGCGCAGTAGGCGGCGCGTGCGCCCGATCACACCCGTGCCCTGATCCGGATGGACCGGGGCGGGGCAGGCGGCTAGCCTGCGCCGCGCAAAGTACTTTGAAAGGGTGGGCGGATGATCGGGGGGCTGGTGGTGTTGGCACTGCAAGTGGCGGGTCTGCCCGGCGCGCCAGCCGAGGCATCTGCGCCCGCCGTGACGCCACCCGTGCCCCACACCGGGGAGGGTTCTGACGAATACCCGCCCGAAGCGGTGCGCTTGAAGCATCAGGGCTCAGTGGAATTCACCGTGCAGGTTGGGGCGGATGGCCGCCCTGTTTCTTGCGCGATCCGCCGCAGCAGCGGCTATCCTGAACTGGATGCGGCCAGCTGTGCGGCAATGATGAAGCGCGGGTTTGATCCCGCGCTGGATGCCAAGCGCAAGCCAGTTGCCGGGGCCTATGCGGGGCAGATCGCCTGGACCTTGCCTCAGGAGCGGACGGGCCAGAGCTGGCAAATGCAGGCGGATTATCCGCTTGAGGCCGAACGGAAAGGGCACCAGGGGGTGGTCTACTATGCCATTCAGGTTTCACGCGAAGGTCGGTCTGGCCGCTGCATTGTGACCTTGAGCAGCGGTTGGCCAGAGCTTGATTCCGCCACCTGCCAGCTCATTTCGGCGCGGGCGCGCTTTACTCCGGGAACCAACGAAAAAGGTGAACCGGTCGCCAGTATCTATGCCGCCAGGGTGCGGTGGGCGCTGCCTGGCGGTAGGCCTTTCCAGTCGGTGGATGTGGATCCCAAAAGCCTGATCCCGCCCGACTTCGCCAAGCAGCCCTAACCCCCCACTTTACGCCCCGCCCCCACATCCCTATATGCCGCCGCACCATGATGCGGTTGCTGCTTTCCCTGCTGGCGCTGATTTCGGGCCTCTCGCTTGAGGCCCGGGCCGCGGCTGCGCCGGTGCCGCAGGTGGGGGTGGTGCGGATGGTGGGGGCGCCGCGCGCCGCCGCGCCGCGCCGCGAAGTCGCGCCCGGGCTGGCCATGGTGCCGCCCGCGCCGCCGGTTGCCAGCCGCGCCCCCGCGCCGCTGGCCACGCTGCCCGCCGCCCCTGTGGCGGTGGTGCTGAAGGTTGACCGCGCGCGCGAATAGGCGCGACGCCAATCCCTTCCACGCAACGTTTTTCCTTGCCGGGCCGCTGGCCCGCACCCCCATCACAGACAGGATTCCCGCCCATGTTCGGCAAAATGGCCAAGGCCCTCTTCGGCTCGTCCAACGACCGTTACGTCAAGTCGCTCGACAAGATCGTCAAGCAGATCGCCAGCTATGAACCCCAGCTGGAGGCGATGAGCGACGAGGAATTGCAGGGGGCGACCGCGAAGTTCCGCGAACAGCTCGCCAATGGTAAGACGCTCGACGACATCCTGCCCCAGGCCTTCGCCACCTGCCGCGAGGCCAGCCGCCGGGTGCTGGGGATGCGCCACTTCGACGTCCAGATGATCGGCGGCATCGTCCTCCACCGCGGCGAGATCGCCGAAATGCGGACCGGCGAGGGCAAGACCCTGGTGGCGACGCTGGCGGTCTATCTCAACGCGCTGGAAGGTAAGGGCGTCCACGTCGTCACGGTGAACGATTACCTCGCCCGCCGCGACGCCGAATGGATGGGGCAGATCTACCGGTTCCTGGGGCTGACCGTTGGCGTGATCGTCCCCAACCTCGACGAGGAAGAGCGGCGGATCGCCTACAATTCCGACATCACCTATGCCACCAACAACGAGCTGGGCTTCGACTACCTGCGCGACAACATGAAGCACGAGCGCGGGCAGATGGTGCACCGCCCGTTCAACTTCGCGATCGTCGACGAGGTGGACTCGATCCTGATCGACGAGGCGCGCACCCCGCTGATCATCTCGGGCCCGACCGACGACAAGAGCGACCTCTACATCTCGGTCGACGCGGTGGTGAAGCGGCTGGTGGCCGAGGATTACGAGGCCGACGAAAAGACCAAGAACATCAACCTGACCGAGGACGGCGTCGAGAAGGCCGAGCGGATGCTGGAAGAGGCCGGGCTGCTGGTCGGCAGCAACCTCTACGACATCGAGAATACCCAGGTGGTCCACCACCTCGACCAGGCGCTGAAGGCCAATGTCATGTTCAAGCGTGACATCGACTACATCGTCAAGGACGGCAAGGTGATCATCATCGACGAGTTCACCGGCCGCATGATGGACGGCCGGCGCTGGTCGAACGGCCTGCACCAGGCGGTGGAAGCCAAGGAGGGCGTCGCGATCGAGCCCGAGAACCAGACCATGGCCTCGATCACCTTCCAGAACTATTTCCGCATGTACCCCAAGCTGGCGGGCATGACCGGCACTGCCGCGACCGAGGCGCAGGAATTCCACGACATCTACAAGATGAACGTGGTGACCATCCCGACCAACGTGCCGGTGCAGCGCGTGGATTCGGAGGACGAGTTCTACAAGAACACCACCGACAAGTTCCAGGCGATTGCCAAGCTGATCCGCGAGCGGGCTGAAAAGGGCCAGCCGGTGCTGGTCGGCACCGTCAGCATCGAGAAGAGCGAGTTGCTCTCGGAATACCTCAACAAGGAAGGGGTGAAGCACAATGTGCTGAACGCCCGCTTCCACGAGATGGAAGCCCATATCGTCGCCCAGGCCGGGCGGCTGGGCGCGGTAACCATCGCCACCAACATGGCCGGGCGCGGCACCGACATCAAGCTGGGCGGCAACGAGGAATTCCGCGTCGAGGACGAATTGCGCGACATGCCCGAAGGGGCCGAGCGCGAGGCGGCGATCGCCAGGATCAAGGCCGAGGTCGAGGCCGAGCGCGAGCAGGTGCTGGCCGCCGGCGGCCTGTGCGTGATCGGCACCGAGCGGCACGAAAGCCGCCGCATCGACAACCAGCTGCGCGGCCGCTCGGGCCGCCAGGGCGATCCGGGCCTGTCGAAGTTCTACCTCTGCCTGGAAGACGACCTGCTGCGCATCTTCGGGCCGGACACCCTGTTCGCCCGCCTGATGCAGAGCCAGCTGGCCGATGGCGAGGCGATCGGTTCGAAGCACCTGTCGAAGGCGATCGAGCTGGCCCAGAAGAAGGTCGAGGCGCGCAATTACGACGTGCGCAAGCAGGTGGTCGAATACGACGATGTGATGAACGACCAGCGCAAGGTGATCTATGCCCAGCGCGAGGAAATCATGGATGCCGACGCGGTGGACGACGTGGTGGCCGACATGCGCCACGACACCGCCAATGCGCTGGTCGGCACCGCCTGCCCGCCGGGCACCTATCCCGAAGTGTGGGATCTGGATGGGCTGAAGGCCCGCGCCGCCGAGGTGCTGGGGGTTGATGCCCCGGTGCACGACTGGTGCGCCGAGGACGGGATCGACCCCGAACACCTCGAACAGCATCTGGCCGAACTGGCCGATGCCCACATGGCCGAAAAGGTTGGCCGCAACGATCCGGCGATCTGGCGGCAGGTGGAAAAGTCTGTGCTGCTCGACCGGATCGACCATTACTGGAAGGAGCACCTCGCCACGCTCGACGCGCTGCGCCAGGTGGTCTTCCTGCGCGCCTATGCCCAGAAGACCCCGATCAACGAATACAAGCAGGAAGCCTTCGGCCTGTTCGAACGGATGCTGGAAACGATCCGCGAGGACGTGACGCGAATCCTCTCGACCGCCGAGCTGCAATTCGCCCAGCCGCAGATGGCGCTGCCCGAGCTGCCCGAATTCCTCACCACCACCGATGGTGCGGCGCCGGGCGGGCCGGTGGCGGCGGGGATGTTCGGCGCCGGGGTCAGCGCCGGGGGGCTGGTTTCGGGCAATCCCTATGCCGGGCTCGACCTGCCGCGCAACGCCCCGTGCCCCTGCGGATCGGGCCAGAAGTACAAGCATTGCCACGGTGCGGCGACCTGACCCGCATTAGCCCCTAGTTCGCCCCAAGCGCCGGATTAACCACGATCTGGCAGGGTTGTTCGTGCCGCCATCGGGGCGGCCCAGCAACACGGGGCGAGCCAGGAGTGAGCCAGATCATTTCCACATCGGCCGGGGGAATCATGATCCGCCCGGGCGCAACCCAGGCCCCGCAGCCGCAGGGTGCCGAACTGCGCCGCGCCGAGCGCTATACCGTGCTGTTGCGCACCGCCAAGATCATCGAGGGCGGCCGCGAATTCCTCTGCGTGCTGCGCGACGTTTCGGCCACCGGCGTCAAGCTGAAGATCTTCCACCGCCTGCCGCCCGGCAAGCTGGTGCTGGAACTGAACGATGGCCAGCGTTTCATGATCGAGCCGATGTGGTGCGATGGCGAACACGCCGGTTGCCGCTTTGACGAGCCGGTCGACGTGCGCCGCTTTCTCGAGACCAGCGGCGATCCCTACAACCGTCGCAAGGTGCGGCTGAACCTGCAGAAGCAGGCGCGGCTGGTGGTGCGCGGGCAGCAGTTCGAGGTGCGTCTGTCGAACCTCTCGGGCCACGGCGCCGGGATCGAGAGCGACGTGCCGCTGATGCAGTACGAACCGGTGCGGATGGAAGTGGCCGGGATGCCGGTGCTGTACGGCAAGGTCTGCTGGGCCGAGCCGCCGCGCTATGGGATCGTGTTCGATTTCGGCTTCCGCCTCGAACAGCTGGCGGCGCATGTCGCGGCGCTGCAGGGCCTGGCTGGCGCCTGACCCGCTGCGTTTTCGCCGCTGAAGAAAAGTGGCTCCGAGTTGGATTCGAACTCAGTCCAATTATATTTCTATATATCAGATAGTTAGATGGAAATTATCTGACGAAAAATTGATCGTTCCCCCATTTCATCCCCCATCGCGCATGGGCTGGCCTCGGATGGAGCTGGCCAACAGTCACCCGTCCGCGTGGATCATCGAGGGCAATCGTGCTTCCACATCGCTGAAAACGACAAGCGCAGCCTTGAATGCGAAAGAATGCGCCGGCAGCGGCAGTCCCGGCGCTGCTGGCGTGGCGGCCTTGAAGCCTTGAGTCAGCCGTTCAAGCAACGCAGCCTTGTATTTCGTATCCTCGCTCCCGGCGAGGTGCTCCCCCTTGGTTTCCAGCACCACGATCCGGTCGCGGCTGGAGGTATCCTTTGTCGCGGCCAGCAGGAAGTCGGGATAGACGTTTCCGCGCCGCCACCCTTTCACGCTATAGCTGCCCCGCGACGCGCCGTTGCGGTGCCACCAGCGCACGGCGGATTCGCGGTCCAGGTAGACTGCAACCTTTTGCTCCTCGTCGTTAAGATCGGCTTGGTAGATCGGCAGGAACAGGCTGCGTTCCAGTGCGCCGCCGTTTGAACCCGTCAACTGCTTAGCGTCTTTCGGCTGGGTGGTCGCCAGTTCGAACGGCGCGGTCCAGTCATGGCCATCCCCGCGCACCGCAAACTGGATCGTCCCGGATTCCATTCCCGCAGCAAACAGTGCCTCGGCTTGGCGTTCCTGTTCGATCAGCAGCTTCTTGCGAAGTTCGGCAACAATGAAGCTGCCCAGCTTTGCGATCAGGGCCTCATCCCAGCCCAGCGCGCGTAACTGCCCCAGCAGCCGTGACAAAATCGCCCAGGCGGTGAAAGCATTGGGCACCAGATCGCCAATCATCCGCACCGCATAGCCAGCGTCAAATGCGGCAGCGGCGGCAATAGGTGCCGCTGCGGCGCTAGCTTCAACACCCTTGTCCCCGGCACTCAGCCGCACAATGCGGTGGTCTTCGCCCAGGCGTTCCTTTGGCAACCCTTGTGCCAGTGTGGCGAGGTCCAGCGCTGTCCAGTCAATCAGCGGGAACAGGTCGGTTTCCGGGTCGAACGGGCGGGCCGTGCCATCCTGCTCCACGGTCAAGACGCGTGGCAGAGCAATGGCCGTGGTGCTGAAAGTGTCGCGCCGCCGGGGTGGTATGGCCGTCGCGCCAACCGTGCCGGCAGCGCCCGCGCTCAGCGCGATGTCCACCGCGAGGTCGCCCAGGCCGTCGCTTTCCAGCCCCTTGCGGATTGCTTCCACCGTCTTGCGTGTGTCCGCCCGGTGGGCAAAGACGTAGCATTCGTCTAGCGCATCCACCCCGGTCTTAAGCGCGTGCGGCTGGCGCAGGATGCGCCCGACTAGCTGGGTCATTGCCCCTTCGTTGCCATTGGCCGCCAGGGCGCACAGCACATAGGCAAAGGGGCAGTCCCAGCCTTCCGCCAGCGCCGCCTTGGTAATGATGGCGCGCACCCGGCAGCGTGGGCTGAGCAGGTCGCGGTTTTCCGGCTTGTCGAGGTCGTTGCGCTCGGCGGTCTTGTAGGCAATCTGTTCGTCGTCCATTCCGGCCACGGCCTTCAGCCATGCGTAGGCGTCGTTGGCGTGGATTAGGCCGGCATCGGCGGTATCGGCCCCGGTGCGTTCCACCTGCACCAGCAGGATGGGGCGAATGTAACGGCCCCCGTCGGCCTGATGCTCCCGCGCCGCCAGGTCGAGCGCTTCAAGCCGCTCCCAGGCCTTGGCGATAGTTGCCTGCCATTCGCCGCCAGGCAGCGGGGCGACATTCATGGGCATCTTGATCATGCCCTCGCGTTCCAGCTCGCGTCCCTTGATTTCGACCAGGATGTTGGCGTGGCGGCCCGGATGGGTGTCCTTGGGTTTCACATCCTTGGGGGTGGCTGTCAGTTCCAGCACCAGCCGGGGGTTGAAACCATAGAGCGTGCGGAAGGCCAGTTCGCTAACCGCGCGCTGCCCTTCATCCATGATCACCACCGGGCGCACGATCCGCATGGCGTTACCCATGCTGGCCTTCACCATCGGCCAGGGCGGGCCGCCATCGGCCAGATCATAGATCGACAGGTTGGGCACGGACTCGGCCAGCGCCTTGTGCGCCGCCTGTTCGCCGTCGCCGGGAACAAAGCCATGCACGTCGCCCCGGTCGCGGAACAGGCGCAGGCTTTCCTGATTGTCGCGGTTCGAGCTTTGCAGCATCAGCACCATCACGCACAGATGCGTGTCGAGGTCTGCCTTGTGCAGCGGGTCGCCCTTTTCCAGCACCTTCACCCGGTTGGCCGCCGCGCGGTCAAGGGTCTGGCGATAGGCGTGGTCGCGGTCGCGCAGGGCTTTCAGGGTTTGCGAATAGATCGCCTCGTTGGGCACGATCCACAGCACCATGCCGCAATTGGCCGAAACATAGCGGCTGAAAATCCGGCTCAGCGCCGCGCAGGCCAGATAGGTCTTGCCGCCCCCGGTGGGCACTTTCAGCGTAGCGTTGGGCACCGGCTGGCCATCGCCAGAGGTGCGGGGGGAATAGGCGCGGTTGCCGGGGACGCCCAGGTCGGTGGCGGTGCGTTCCCAGGCCTTCAGGGGGAAGTCGGGCAGGGCAATGCCCAGATCGGGGTTCGCGGCGATCAGCGCCGCCGCCTTGTCGGCCTTGGCCTTTTCCTCGCCCAGCCGTTCCAGCCAGCCGTCCAGCGCGGCCAGGGCGCGGGCCTGATAGTCAAGTTCGCGGAAGGCCATCTGCGCGCCTCAGGCCGTTTCCAGGCGATAGAGCGCGAAGGGCAGGGGGGCATAGTCCACATCCAGCCGTTCGCGCGCCAGCAATTCGCGTGAGACGAATTTGGCCGGGGCAAAGACCAGATGATTGCCCGGCGCGCTGGCCGCAATCGCCCGCGCCAGCGAAAGCGACAGCGCCGCCGCGCCCGATTTGAGCCAGTCGAGGTCCGGGCGGTAGACCAGCCAATAGGTCCGCCCGCCATGCGCCCCCAGCCTTGCCACGCCTTCGCCCAGCGCGGGCACAGGGGCCACTGCGGCGGGGTTCAGCGGCTCGCTGGTTGCGGTGTGCCACAATAGGCCGGCCAGCGCCGCCACATCGGGCAGCGCCTTGCCCGAAAGGATCGATTCAACCTCGATCGGTGCCCCAAGCTCGCAATAGGTGAATTCGCCGCCCAGGCCGGGGGCGCTTTCGCTGCAATCGCGCTCGCCGGTGACGATCAGCACGCCATCCTTCACCGTGGGCTTGATCCGGTCATATTTCGGGCCGTCCAGCGTTTCGATCCGCTGCACCTGTTCCAGCAGGGCATTGGCCTGCTTCAGCTTGGAAAAGGTGATGGGTTCGCGCAGCAATTCGTCGCGCTGGGTGCCCTTGAAGGCATAGCCCTTGATCACCCGCCGCACCCGCTCGGCGGTCAGGCTATCGGCATAGTCCTCGCCCTCCACCAGAATGAAGCGCCGGTTGCCACCATCGCGGGCATTGGCGGCCAGCACGGCATGGGCCGTGGTGCCGGAACCGGCGAAGGAATCGAGGATTAGGGAGTCATCGCTCGCCGCAATTTCCAAAATTGCTTCAATCAGTTTTCGAGGCTTAGGCGTCTCGAATGGCGCGACCCCTCCAAAAATGGACTGAAGCTCGTACTTTGCATTTCTGTTGTGCCCGAAGCGGCCGAGGTCGATCCACAAGTCAGAGGGCGGCAGCCCTTTCATTTCCTTAAGGTAGCTACGCCGAATAATCCGCGTTTCGTCATCACTGATACGAATTTCGCCAGTCGCCATCCGACGCTGCATTTCGTCCCGATCCCAACGCCAGCCGTTGCGAGGGGGCGGGATAACCTTTCCTGACTTAGTGGTGACGTCATAGATCAAGTTTTCTCGATAGTTAGGGGAATCGACGGGGTTCCCGTCAAACCAAGCTCCATCGGGGTCATTATCCGGATTTTTGAAGTGTTTGCGCTTTTCCGGCGCATCAATTTTTGTAGGTCGCCACCACTCTGACTTGCTGTAGACCAGAATGTAATTTTTATCGGTCGAGAATCCTTTGGCGTCGTTATTCGAGTTGTCAGAAGACCGCCACGCGATATCAGCCTGAAAACAGTTGGCCCCAAAAATTTGATCCATCAGCAGTTTCGCTGCGTGGGCTTCGTTATCGTCCAGCGTGACCCACAGGCTGCCGTCCTCCGCCAGCAGTTCGTGCAACAGTTTCAGCCGGGGCCACATCATGCAGGCCCATTTGTCGTGGCGCAGCCCGTCTTCCAGCCCGATGGGGTTGGCGGCCAGCCATTCCTTGATCATCGGGGAATTGACGTTGTCGTTATAGCACCAGCCCTCGTTGCCGGTGTTGTAGGGCGGATCGATAAAGATGCAGTCCACCTTGCCGGCATGGGTGGGCAACAGCGCCTTCAGCGCGTGCAGGTTGTCGCCGTGGATGATCAGGTTGCCATCGGTGCGGGGCGCGCCAATCCCTTTGTCCGCCACCGGCTCCAGCGGGCGGAAGGGCACCGTCAGGTGGTGGTTGTAGACGAATTCCTTGCCCTTGAATTGCAGCTCCGGCACCCGGCCCTCACTCCCCCAATCACCGACTGAATCAACGCGCGCACAATGTGCCCCGCCCTTGTGCCCTGCCGGCCCCCGCTTGCCAAGCGCGCCCGCGTGGCAGCGCTAGCCCAGCCGCTCCATCAGGCCGAAAACCGCCATCATCTCGACCGCGCATTCGGCGTCGAGTTGCCAATAGCGTTCCATGTGCCGGTCATAGGTGCGGTGCCACATCCCCTTGGGGCGGATCAGGCCCGCTTCCCACCCCTGCGGGCTGCCCAGCTTGCGCTGCAGCCGGAACAGCCGCTCGAACGCGCGGTCGCGCCGGGCATCGCGCTGGCACTGATAGCCCAGCCGCCATGCCCGCCGGGACGCAAACCGGTCGCCGCCCGGGGGCAGATAGAGCTTGCCGACGCGAATATCGCGAAAGGGGCAGATCATCCACCAGCGCTTGCCGCCGTAATGCGGCACCGTGTGGCAAAGGCGCACGGTCTGCTCCACCCGTTCGGTGCCATCGCCACTGCCACGCGTATAGACCAGTTCCAGCCGCTCCTCGCCGGGGTCGAGCATGATGGCTTTGCAATAGATCGATCCTACCGCCTTGCCGCCCCGGTTCCAGGACAGGGTGCCGGCCCGATACTCGCCCTCCACCGCGTGGCCGGTGCGGAACAGCCATGCCAGGTCAAGGCGCAGCGCGGCATCTGCGGTGGGCCGTCCGCCATGCCGGCCCGAACCATAGCCCCCCATTTTCAGCAGCCCCCATCTGCGGCTGGCGCGCAGGATTTTCCTAAATCATCAGGTTTCTTCAACCCCTCATGGGGTTTGCCAGGCCGTTGCGCCCTATCGGGTCTGATTTTCCCGTTGCGGGCGGTTCGCCGTTTCCCGTTTTCCGTTTTCGGGCCGGTGGACAGCCCGCCATGCAGCCGGCACCGCCCAGAGCGATACAGATCGCGCCGCTTGCATTGGCCGCCTGCACGCGTCTTGGCCCCGCAGGTCATCCCGAGGCATTCGGGCGGAAGTTCTCCGCCAGAGCTGCACCACGCCTGCCAGCGCGCCCTGGTTTCCGGTGCGGTCATGCTGCGATCCGATGATCGGCGGCGGCTGCTTCCAACAGGGCGGAAAGGACTTTCGCCTTGGCAAGCGCGCCAATGGGTCCACTGAGATCGGGATTCCACCAGGCGAGGGATGCTGAATCACCGGGTGCCTGCGGCCGCGCCAGATGCACTGGGGCCTGGTTACTATTATGTGTCCCCGATTTCGAGACAGTGGCGCTTTGGCGGAATTCCGGCATTTCGCCGATTTCACTGTCCACGTTTCGGGGACGGCGAGCGGAAGCAGAATTGCCCACTGTCTTTGTTTCGGGGACAGCAGTGTCGCTCTTTCGGGGACCGCGTTTTTCAGCGGGCCGCCACTTTTCGTATGCGTGCGACGGGGCGCGATGTTCGCTGCCCTTTGGTCCCGCCGCCCAAGTCAGGCCCCAACTCGCAGCATGAGGCGTCTTGCGGGAAAATCCGCCACGCTCAGCGCAATAGATGAACCCCTTGTCCTGAAGTTCTTGCAACGCGCGATGAACGGCATTCTTGCTTAAGCCAGTCCATTCCGCGCCGGTGCGAGTGGACATGAAAAATTGGCCATTATTGTCACCCTTTTCTAGGGTGGCCAGAGCGAGCAGGACCTTGGAAGCGCCACCGGTCAAGTGCTTCCAGGCGATGGACTGCATCTGGCGGTGATAGATGCGGACGTGACGCGGCACTTTTGCTTGTCGAAACTTGTCAGCCATTCGACGCTCCCGCTGCATGGGTAGTGGGGGCTGCTAGCGGCAAGCGCTCCGGGTTCGGAGATTTCACGAGCGCCTCCCGGTCAAGCAGCCTTGGGAGCGGCGGCGGCCTCGACCAGCCGTTTGATGCTCGCCACTTTCACCAGCCGTCGGGTGCCAATGGTCACGCATTCAAGTTGCTGGTCTGAGATCAGCTCGTAGGTTTTGGTTTTCCCAATGCCCAGACTGCGGGCGGCTTCAGAGATACTACAGAGAACGGGTTCCATCATCATTGTTCCTTTGGGCAAGGCTCCACCGATGCACACATGAGCGCGGAAGAACGCATGCGGAACATTATGATTCGCAGCCTGCGCTGGCGCAATGGGCTGGTGTGCATGACTGGCCGTTTCTGGGGATAAATGGCCGAAAAATTTCCCCCAAATGCAGACTTGCCGTGCTAGCCGGCGGCTTTGGCGGAAAGACTAATAATCTGCGCGCCGCCACCATTTAAGTAATCGGCCCAAGAATTCATCAATTGCCGGCGCTTGTCGAAAAAGTCCGTGCGGCGATAGGCAGCTTCCACCGCTTTGGGCACGGCATGGGCCAGGGCAGCCTCTGCCACCTCGCCAGGATGGCTGGTCTTTTCAGCGGCCCAATCCCGGAAGGTCGAACGGAACCCGTGCACGGTATAGGGGGCATCCATGTCGCGCAGCACTTTTGTCAGCGTCATGTCGCTGAGCGGCTGGCCTTGGCCCGCAGGAAAAATCAGGTTGGTTCCAGCGCGCTTCATGGCCGCTGCGAGCGTGAACAGCTCAAGTGCGGCAGGGGATAATGGAACCCGGTGGATACGCCTTGCCTTCATTCGCTCGGCTGGGATTGTCCAGATTTCTGCCTTAAGGTCCACCTCGTCCCAGGTTGCACCTCGGACTTCGCCGCTGCGGGCGGCTGTCAGGATCGCCACCCGCAGTGCCAGCGCACCTGTCCCGCCTTTGCCAGCAAGTCGGGCCATGAACGTGGGCAGCTCGGCATGGGGCATGGCCTCAAAGTTCCCGCGCTTGGGCTGCGCTGGTAGTCGGTCCGCTACGGCGGGGCCGAGCGTGCCGATGAACAGCGCGCCATCTGGGCGGGCGAAGCGCAGTGTGCGAATGATAAGGCTGCGAACCTTTCGAGCGGTTTCGGGTTTGCGGGTCCAGATCGGGCGCAGGCAGGCCGCGATTGCGTCGGCGTCAATGCTCTGGACTTGGAGCTTACCCAGCGCGGGGAAGGCGTAGGTCTTGAGTTGCGAGAGGTTCTGCCGCCGCTTGGCGTCCGATACCTTGGCATCGGCCACCTTGGCCTCAAGGAAGGCGAGCGCGGCCTCTCGGAAGGTTCGCGTCAGCTCTTTTGGCGGTCTGAGTGCCAGATGCGGGTCGCGGCCTGCGACAAGTGCGGCTTTGACCGTGCCCGCCTTCTCGCGGGCCTCAGCCAGCCCCACTGCCTTAAGCGATCCTAGGCCAAATTCGCGGCGTGCGCGATTGTGCTGGACGCGTGCCACCCAGCTGGCTTGGCCGGTTTCCCGCACGAACAATATAAGGCCGTCGCCATCGTGATGGCGGCCCGGCTTATTCAATGCAGCACGGATATGCGCCTGTGTCAGCTTGCCCATAGCCACTCCGGGTTAGAGAATTATCTATTCCCTCATTTTGTCCCCCACAGATAGCGCGGAAGCGAGCGAAAGGCAACGGGCGTGGGCGAGCGCCAGCGGCCATTTTCCCTTAGTTTTGTGGGGGCTTCGCGATTGTGGGCGATTGCCTGCGAAGCAAGAAATGGCTCCCCGAGTTGGATTCGAACCAACGGCCGCTCGATTAACAGTCGAGTGCTCTACCGCTGAGCTATCGGGGAGCAGCCCGGTTTCCCGGGCAGAGGCGCGCCTATATGGGGGCGCGAAAGGTTTGGCAAGGGGGATTGGGCATTCGGCCGACGCGGTTTTCACCGGCCGGTCAGTGCCCCCTCAAACCTGGAACTGTTCCGCGAAAATCCGCTCCTCCAGCCCGCGGCCCTTGTCGAACAGCAGGGTCAGCGCGTGGTCGCGGGCAGTGGCGATGGTCACCTCGGCCACGTCGCGCACTTCCTTCTGGTCGGCCACGGCGGCCACCGGGCGCTTGTCGGCTTCCAGCACGCGGAAGGCCACCTCGGCGCTGTCGGGCAGGATCGCGCCGCGCCAGCGGCGGGGGCGGAACGGGCTGATCGGGGTCAGCGCCAGCATCCGGCTGCCCAGCGGCAGGATCGGCCCGTTGACCGAGAGGTTGTAGGCGGTGGAGCCCGCCGGGGTGGCGACCATGATCCCGTCGGCGGAAAGCTCGCCCATCCGCACCTTGCCGTTCACCGCCACTTCCAGCCGGGCCGACTGGCGGGTTTCGCGCAGCAGCGAGACCTCGTTGATCGCATAGGCGCTGAAGCTTTCGCCGCCCTGGGTGGTGGCCACCATCCGCAGCGGGGTTACTTCCACCCGCTGGGCCTTGGCCACCCGTTCGCCCAGCGGGCGGCTCGAGCGGACGCGGTTCATCAGGAAACCCACCGTGCCCCGGTTGATGCCATAGACCGGCTTGACCGTGCCGGCATCGAGCATCCCGTGCAGCACCTGGAGCAGGAAGCCGTCGCCACCCAGCGCCACCACCACGTCTGCCTCGGCCGGGGGCACCCAGGCGGCGGCATCGTGCAATTCATCGGCGGCGGCGCGGGCGCGATGGGTGGGCGAAACCACCAGGGCCAGGCGCGGCGTATCGGGCATCTCGGTTGCTTCCCCGGGGGCTTGCGAATGGCGCCGTTCTAGCGGGCGGGGGGCAAAAGACCACAAGGAATTGGCAACCACGTTCTGCTAGGCAGGCACGATGACCGCAGTGCCTTTCCCCGCCGCCGAGCCCGAGCATGAGGCCGCGCGCGATGCGCTGACCGGGCTGGCCGGGATCGAGGCGGCGCGGGCGCGGCTGGCGCAATGGGCCGAACAGGGTGCGGATCAGGGCGAGACCGACCCCTCGGTCCATGCCCTGCTGCTGGGGCTGCGGCGGTTCGAGGCGGTGAACCTCGCGTTCGGCGAAAGCGCCGGCGATGCCGCGCTGGCCGCGGTGGCCAGCCGGATCACCCAGTTTGCCGGGGCCGAGCTGGATGGCCCCTGGCTGGCGGCGCGCGGGGCGGGTTCGTCGTTCCTGCTGGTTGCCGATCTGCCGTGCAGCCGCGAACGCTGGCAACTGTTCGCCGAACAGCTGGCCGATCTGGTCGCCCGGCCGATTGCCGGCGGGGCCGGGGCGCTGCGCCTGTCACCCGCCATCGCCCTGCTGCGCGTGCTGCCGGGCGAGGGGGCGGATTCGGTGCTCGACCGGCTGGGGCAGACGCTGGCGGTGGTGCAGCGTCAGGCCGCCCGCCGGCTGATGTGGGGCGATGGCGAGGCCACCCCCGCCGGGCGCACCGCCGCCGAACTGGAAGCCGACCTGCTGAAGGCGATCGACCGCGACGAGATCGAGGTGGTCTTCCAGCCGCAGTTCGCCCTGCCCGGCGATGCCCTTTCGGGCGCCGAGGCGCTGGCCCGCTGGAACCACCCGGTGCTGGGGCGGATCGGCGCCGGGGCGCTGTTTTCCATTGCCGAGCGGGCCGATTTTGTCGTGCCGCTGTCGCGCCATATCGCCGCGCTGGCGCTGCGGGCCGCCGCCGTCTGGCCGGCGCCGCTGCGCCTCTCGCTCAACGTTACCCCGGCCGACCTCGCCAATTGGTCCTTCGCCGCTGACCTTGGCGAGGCGCTGCGCCTCTCGGGCTTTCCGGCCGACCGGCTGACGCTGGAGGTAACCGAGCAGGTGCTGCTGGCCGATACACAACTCGCCGCCCGCGCGCTGGCCGATGTCGCCGCCAAGGGGGTGCGGGTGGCGCTCGACGATTTTGGCGCCGGGTTCTGCAACTTCCGCTACCTCAAGGTGCTGCCGCTCCACTACCTCAAGCTCGACCGCGCGATGGTCGAAGGGATCACCGAGGAAGGCCGCGACCTCGCCGTGCTGCGCGCGATCCTCGCCATGGCCGGGGCGCTCGACCTCAAGGTGATCGCCGAGGGCATCGAAAGCGAGGCCCAGCGCGCCCGCGTCGAAGCCGAAGGCGCGCATAGCTGGCAGGGCTTCCTGCGCGCCAAGCCGATGGCGGGAATCGAGTTTCTGAAGCTGGCGCTGGCGGGGTAGGATTTTGCAGGGCGAAAGGGACGATGCGAGGGGGTTACCCCCTCGCGCTCCCTTCACTGTCTGGCTTGGCGTGGGATCTCAGGCGCTGCGCGATGCGGCGAAGCCGCCATAATGATGGCCGCTTCGCGGCATGGTGCTGACTAATCGGTGGCACACCCGCGCGGCCAGTGACGGGGAGCGCGAGGGGATAATCCCCTCGCATCCA
>JAFECL010000029.1:9986-17985 GCA_018242165.1 Pseudomonadota bacterium | reverse complement strand
CCGCTGTGGCTCGATTAGCCACCGCCAACCAAGGAGAAGCACCATGGACATTCGCGTTTCCGGCCACCAGATGGACACCGGCGAAGCGCTGCGGGTCCATGTCGAGACGCGGCTCAGCGGAATCGTCAACAAGTACTTCAGCAAGGCGCTCTCGTCGGTGGTGACCTTTGGCAAGGCGCCGGCCGGCGCCTTTCGCTGCGATATCGTCACCCATGTCACCCACGGGCTGATCCTCAAGGGCATGGGCACCGCCCACGATGCCCACCACGCCCTCGATGCCGCCGCCGAAAAGATCGACAAGCAGCTGCGCCGCTACAAGCGCCGGCTGAAGGACCGGCATGAGCAGGCCGCCCATGCCGTGCGCCAGGAAGACGCTGCCTACACCGTCTTCGTCGAGCCCGAGCCCGAGGCAGAGGAGGCGCCGATCGAAGCCCCGCTGGTGATCGCCGAAATGCGCGTCGACGTGCCCGAGGCAACCGTATCGGACGCGGTGATGATGCTGGACCTGCGCAACACCAACGCGCTGCTGTTCAAGAACGCCGGCACCGGCAAGCACAACATGGTCTATCGCCGGGGCGATGGCTCGATCGGCTGGGTCGAACCGGCCTGAGCCACCCTTGCCCGGGGCCGGCGACAGGCATCGCGGTGCCATTGCCAGCGTCGGTCTTTTCGCTTATGTGCGCGCGCCCGGTGGTTAATCGGGCGCCGCAGGCGCGGCATTTCGGCGAGTCGGCCCGGGGTTGCCCGGGCGGGTTCCAGCAGGTGGTTCAGCCAGGCATGAGTGCGCTTTTCACCCTCCACCCCGAAGCGGTCGGCACCATCCGGGCCGACAGCAAGGCGGCGATTCTCGAGCAGCTCGCCCAGCGTTTCGCGGGCGTCTATGGTCTCGATCCGGCCATGGTGCTCGAGCGGATCGAGGAGCGTGAGCGGCTGGGCAGCACCGGCTTCGGGCGCGGCGTGGCCATTCCCCATGCCCGCCTGGGGGAAATCAGCCGCCCGGTCGCGGTGTTCATGCGGCTGGCCAGCCCGGTTGGCTTCGATGCGGCGGATGACCTGCCGGTTGATCTCGTTTTCGGGCTGCTCTCGCCCGAACAGGCCGGCGCGGCCCACCTTCACGCCCTTGCCGCGATCTCGCGGATGATGCGCGATGAACGGATGCACGAGGCGCTGAGCCAGGCCGCCAGCGACGAAGCGATCTACGCGCTGCTATCGAACGTCATCGACCGCGACGCGGCTTAGGCCCGGCGCCCCCGGTTTCACGGCATGGAAGCCCGCCTTCCCGCCCGGCTCGAGGTCAGCGGGCTGATCCGCGCGGTCGAGGCGGCGGGGGGCCATGCCACGGTGCTGGCCAAGGGTGAAGCCGATGCCGGGACGATTCTGGTCGTTTTGTGTGAAAAAGGCTCTAATTCAAGACTTTATGAGCGGATGCCGGGCCTGGATGGCGTGCGCCGCTGGCATCTCGCCAAAAGCCATAATGCTGAAAAACCACAGGAATTTCCCGACTACCTCGATCGGCGCCGTCGGCAGGATTCCGACCTGTGGATAGTCGAACTGGATATCGCGAACGGCGAACGGTTCATCGGATTGTCATCAAACGCGACTTGACGTGTTGCACTGCAACATGCAGGGGCGCGCCATCGTTAATGCGCAGGCGGTTTTTCCGGCACTCCGGTTCGGAATGACTGGCACGCAGACGGGGGGCAGCCGGCAGGTTCCGCCGGATCAACGGGCTTCGCGGCCACTGATCCAGCCAATCTGCGCCGGGCGCGTCCACCGCTCAAAATGTATGGTTGATGAGTAATATTGTGAATCGCGCCGCCGCAGCTTCGGTGGCCGCCATGTTGATCTTTACCCTGTTCAGCGCCGGTTCCAGCGGCGCCGCGGCACAGGATCGGGCCCCCGTTGCCCCCGCCGCGATTGGCGAGCTTCCCGCCGCCGCCCCCACCACTTCCCCGGCCGAGGAAACCGCGCCCCAGTCGCTCGAAGCGCTGGTTGCCGCGCAGGACATGCCGGCCGATCTCTCGCCCGAGCTCAAGTGCCTGGCCGGGGCGATCTATTTCGAAGCGCGCAGCGAATCGCTGGCCGGCCAGCTGGCCGTTGGTCGCGTGATCGTCGCCCGCACCCAGTCGGGCCGGTTCCCCGATTCGTACTGCGGGGTGGTTTACCAGCCCTCGCAGTTCAGCTTCGTACGTGGCCGCGCCATGCCGGAAATCAACACCGATTCGGCGATGTGGCAGAACGCGGTTGCCGTTGCCCGGATCGCCGATGCCGGCTCGTGGCAGAGCGAGGCCGAAGGTGCGCTGTTCTTCCATTCGGCGCGCGTTGCTCCGCACTGGCGGATGCGTCGCATCGCCCAGGTCGACAATCACGTTTTCTATCGCTGAACACCGGCGCGGCTGGCCGAAGCCCGGTCAGCCGCGCAGCTCTACCCAGACCGGCGCGTGGTCGCTGGCCTTGTCCCGCCCGCGATGCGCCTTGTCGACCCCGCAGGCCACCAGCCGGTCGGCGCATTCGGGGGACAGCAGCGCGTGGTCGATGCGAAAGCCGTGGTCGCGCTGCCAGGCCCCGGCCTGATAGTCCCAATAGGTCCAGACCCCGCCCTGCGGATTGTGGGTAGCCAGCGCGTCGGTCCAGCCGTCGTTGAGCAGGCGGGCGTAGGCATCGCGGCTTTCGGGCTGCATCAAGGCATCGGCGGCCATCGCCGGCGGTGACCAGACATCGCAATCGCGCGGGATGACGTTGTAGTCGCCCAGCACCACGGCGGGCACTTCCTCGGCGCGGATCGCTGCCATGCGGGCGCGCAGCCGCTCCATCCAGGCCAGCTTGTAATCGAACTTCGGCCCGGGCAGCGGGTTGCCGTTGGGCAGGTAGATGCAGGCGATCCTCACCCCGCGCACCTCTGCCTCAAGATAGCGCGACTGTTCGTCGGCCGGGTCGCCGGGCAGGCCGCGCTGGATTTCCACCGGCAACGCACCATCGGCAAGGATCGCCACGCCGTTGAAGCTCTTCTGCCCGTGCCAGATCGCGCGATAGCCCAGCGCCTCGAACTCGGCGGCGGGAAAGCCCTCGTCCTGGGTCTTGATCTCCTGCAGGCAGGCAACCGTCGGGCGCTCCTCGGCCAGCCATTCCAGCAGGCGCGGCAGGCGGGCCTTGATCCCGTTGATGTTGAAGCTGGCAATCTTCATCGCGGCTGGCGATCAGACCGCGAAGCTGGAGCCGCAGCCGCAGCCGGCGCTGGCCTGGGGGTTCTCAACCCGGAACGCCGCCCCGCCCAGCGATTCGACGTAATCGACCGTGCACCCGGCCACGAGATCGAGGCTGACCGGATCGACCACCAGCCGCACCCCGTCGGTTTCCGCCACCAGATCGTCGCCATCGGGCGCATCGGCCAGGCCGAAGCGATACTGGAAGCCCGAACAACCGCCGCCCTCGACCGCCAGACGCAGGATCGCCGGCTTGCCCTGCTTGCTGGCAATGGTGGCGACACGCGCCGCGGCGCTGGGGCTGAGAGTAATGCTCATACCGCCAATGTAGGCCCCCGCTGGGCCGGGGGCAAGGTCAGGCGGTCTGGATATAGTGCCGCAGGCTTTCGGCCTCGGACTGGATCCGCTCGATCCGCCATTTGACCAGATCGCCGATCGAGACGAAGCCGACGACCCGTTCACCCTCCACCACCGGCAGGTGGCGGATGCGGCGGCGGGTCATCAGGCCCAGCGCATCGAGCACCGGCATCGCCGGATCGACCGTGATCGCCGGCGCGGTCATTACCGCGCCCACCGTCAGGTCGAGCATGGCCGGGCCATGGGCCTTCAGCTGATAGATCACGTCCCGCTCGGAAAAGATCCCGGCGACCTTGCCGCCGGCCATCACCGGCAGGGCGCCGATGCGCTTTTCGGCCAGCAGGTCGATCGCCTCGCGGACCAAGGTGGTGGTGGTGCAATGGATCAGGGCGGCGTCTCGCCCTTCGATCAGGCGCGCAATGGTCATCGCGACTCTCCCCCGCAATTCCCCTGCGGCGGATTATGTCACGATTGGACCGGCTAGGCCAGCGGCGCCTGATCGGTCGGGCGCAGGCGGAATTCCTCGACCGGCTGGCCGCCCACCAGATGCTCCTGAATGATCCGTTCCAGCACCGGCTCGGTGCACGAATGGTACCAGACCCCGTCGGGCCAGACCACGGCAACCGGCCCTGCGGCGCAGATCTTGAGGCAATCGGCCTTGGTCCGCGCGATCCCGCCGTCGCGATCCAGCCCCAGCTCCTTCAGCCGCCGCTTGAGGAATTTCCAGGCCGGGCTTCCCACCTCGCGCGCGCAGCATTCGCCCTTTTCCGCTTCGGCGCAGAGGAAGATGTGGCGGCGGATGCCGTCACCGCCGTTCAGCGCCAGCGCCGCCCGGGCGCGGGCAAGGTCCTCGCCGGTGGGCAAGTTCAGCCCTTCTTGCCGACGATCTTGGCGATTTCGTCGGCCACCATCCGCTCGACCAGGGCCGGCAGGTTGCGGTCCAGCCATTCGGCCAGCGCCGGGCGCAGCAGTTCACGCACCATGCCTTCCAGGCTCGTCTCGCCCGAGCGGACGATCTGAGGGCTGGCGCCGGGCTGGGCCACCATCGCCAGCGCAGCCAGCGATTCGCGCATCGCGGCCCGGGCATCGGGTGCGATCAGCGCGGGATCGCCCGCTTCGTCATCGTCCTGCGGGTCGAGGAACTGCGCCGAAACCGCCAGGTCCAGCACATCGTCGTCTTCGTCGAGCGGGGTGCTTTCCGCAGGAATTCCGCGGGTTTCGCGCTGGCGGCGCTGGGCGGCGGCACCGGCGCGGTTGTCGCGCGCGATCACCTTCTTGATCGATTCAAGAATATCCTCGACCGACGGATCATTCGGCTGGCGCATCGCCCGACCTTGCCCCTTCCTGCGCGGCCCGCGCAGGGGCGGCCCCGATTCACTTCGCCGGGATTGAACCATCCTGCGCCGGCGTGTCAACGGTGCGCTTGGCCCGGGCCTTGGGGGTGGGGTCTGCGCTCCAATCCCACCACTGGGCCTTGGCCTGATGGTAGTGGGCGGTGGGATCGTACAGCATGCCGCTGTCCAGCCCCAGATCGCGGGCTTCGGCCCGGCCCATCGCCGCGAGCAGCGAGAAGCCGGCGACATAGGCATTGCGCCGCGCCGTCACCAGCTGGACCTGGGCGTTGACCAGTTCCTGCTCGGCATTGAGGATGTCGAGGATGGTGCGATTCCCCACGCCGTTCTCGGCGCGCACCCCTTCTAGGCTCAGCGCCGCCGCGTCGACCGCGGCCTGGGTCGAGGCGATGATCTCGTTCGCCGCGCGCCAGCTGGAAAAGGCCGCCCGGGTCTGGGCGATCACCGCACGCTCGGTGGCGATCTGGTTTTCCAGTGCCGCGCTTTCCCGCGCCTCGGCCTGGCTGATCTGGGCGGCGGGGCGCCCGCCCTGGAACAGCGGAATGGTGGCGCGCACCCCGACATCGGCGGCGGTGCCCGATTGCGGTATCGCCCCGCTGGGCACGCCGATCACGCTCAGCGTGTTGAGATAGTTGGAATAGTTGCCATCGGCGAACAGGGTCACCCTGGGCAGGCGGCTGGCCCCGGCGGCCTTCGAATCGAGTCGCGCGGCCTTGGCCCGTGCTGCGGCGCCGGCCAGATCGGGATTGTGATCGAGTGCGGCCTGAACCGCCTCCTCAGCGCTGCTGGGCAGGCCGGGCAGCGGCGGCGGCGGCTCGAGTGCCTCCGGCGCCTTGCCGACCTGGCGGATGTAGCTCTCGCGCGCCTGGATCAGGTTCGACTCGGCGCTCTTCAGGTTGCCCTGGGCCAGCGCCAGCCGCGATTGCGACTGCGCCACGTCGGTGCGGGTCAGCTCGCCGATCTGGAACCGGTCCGAGGTTGCCTGAAGATTGGTGGTCAGGGTGCGGACCTGGGCCCGGTTCAGCCTGACGACTGCTTCATTGAGGATCACGTCGAGGTAGGAGGCGACCACCTGGGTAAAGACCGCGCTTTCGCTGCCGCGCAGGTCCGCCCGGCCGGCATCCACCCGCCGCTCGGCCGCGCCGATCGCATTGCGCACCCCGCCGCCCGAATAGAGCGGGACTGACAGCGTTCCGGTTACCGTCAGCAAACGGGCGCCGGCGGCCGTCAGCAGCGGCGATTCGTGAACGTATTCGGTTTCGCTCGCCGTCCCGTTGGCGCTGGGCAGGCCATCGGCGCGGGCGATCGGCACGCCTTCGTCGGTTGCCCGCAAGGTGGCGCGGGCGGCTTCCAGCGTCGGGTTGGTGGCATAGGCTGCCGCCAGCGCGCCGCGCAGATCATCGGCCAGGGCGGTGCCCGGCAGGGCCAGGGCCATGACGCCGGCCAGCAGCGCCCGGCCACGCACCACGCTGCCGCGCGACGCCATGCTCAGAAACTCCAGCGCTTGGGCGCGGCAAAGGCGGCCAGCACCGGAATGCCGATTTCCGCCAGCGGCAGGAAACTGACCGCGCCGACAGCCTTGCGCCCCAGCGCCAGCCGGGTCACCCCGCGCTCGACCAGCCCGGTCACCACCCGGCCATCGTCGGCCAGCAGCGCGGCGAGGCCGTCAGGCAGGGTTTCGATCGCGCCGTCGATCACGATCAGGCTGTAGGGGCCGCCAAGGGCCGTGGCCGCTGCCGCCGCATCAACCACGGCAAGGTGGCCAACCAGCGGGCGGACCAGCTCGGCCAGATAGGTGCTGCCCCCGGTAACCACCAGCGCATGATCGCTGGCCTGCGGGGCGGCTTCGGCCAGCATCCGGGCGTGGACCAGCGGCGCGGCCAGAAAGCGGCCATCGCCCAGCGGGATCGCCCGGTCGATATAGGCGGCATCGCGGGCGGCGGGGGGCACGAAATCCTCGCGCCGCAGTGCGGCGATGGCGGCCAGCACCCGGGGTTCGTTCACCCCGCTGGTGCGCAGCTGGCTGTCGATCATCGCCCGGCGGGCATTGTCGGAAAGGGTCGCGGCTTGGCTCATGGTCTTGCTCATATCCTCGTCGCAGCCTGTATTGCACACATAATACAGCGGCGCAATCACCAACAGGCTCTAGGCCATGATGGGGCGCAAGGCCAAGTGTTTTGGCGGCGATTCCGGGTGGTTTTGCAGCGATAACCGGCCTATTGCGGCGCCAAACCGGCCAAGGAGGAACCGCATGGGCGCGATGGTGACGATCCGCGAGGAAGACCTGATCGAAAGCGTGGCCGATGCGCTGCAGTTCATTTCCTATTACCACCCGATGGATTACATCCGCGCCTTGGGCGAGGCCTACAAGGCCGAGCAGGGCCCGGCGGCGCGCGATGCCATCGCCCAGATCCTGACCAACAGCCGGATGTGCGCCGAAGGGCACCGCCCGATCTGCCAGGATACCGGGATCGTCAACGTCTTCATCGAATGGGGGCAGGATTGCCGGCTCGAATCCGAGCTGTCGCTGCAGGAGGTGGTCGACGAGGGGGTACGCCGCGCCTACCTCAACCCCGAGAACAAGCTGCGCGCCAGCGTATTGGCCGATCCGGCCTTCACCCGCCGCAACACCCGCGACAATACCCCCTGCGTGCTCCACGTCACCATGGTCAAGGGCAACAAGGTTTCGGTCGACGTCGCGGCCAAGGGCGGCGGCAGCGAGAACAAGAGCAAGTTCAAGATGATGAACCCCAGCGACAATATCGTCGACTGGGTGGTCGAGATGTTGCCGCAGATGGGCGCCGGCTGGTGCCCGCCGGGAATGCTGGGGATCGGCATCGGCGGCACCGCGGAACATTGCATGCTGCTGGCCAAGCAGGCGCTGATGGAACCGATCGACATGGCCCAGCTGAAGGAACGCGGGCCGCAGAATGATACCGAGCGGCTGCGGATCGAGATCTTCGACAGGGTCAACGCGCTGGGGATCGGGGCGCAGGGGCTGGGCGGGCTTTCGACCATCCTCGACGTCAAGATCATGGACGCGCCGTGCCACGCGGCCGGCAAGCCGGTGGCGATGATCCCCAATTG
>JAFECL010000029.1:0-9889 GCA_018242165.1 Pseudomonadota bacterium | reverse complement strand
TCATGGCGCCAGGGCGACCGGCTGCTGCTCAATGGCAAGATGCTGACCGGGCGCGATGCCGCGCACAAGCGGATCCAGGACATGCTGGCCAGGGGCGAGGCCCTGCCGGTCGATTTCCGCGGCCGGGCGATCTATTACGTCGGCCCGGTCGATCCGATCGTGGGTGAGGTGGTCGGCCCCGCCGGGCCCACCACCGCCACCCGGATGGACCAGTTCACCGACATGATGTGCCAGCTGGGCCTCTTGACCATGATCGGCAAGGCCGAACGCGGGCAGGGCGCGACCAAGGTGATCGCCGACCACAAGGTTGCCTACCTGATGGCGGTGGGTGGCGCGGCCTATCTGGTCGCGCGGGCGATCCGCGAGGCGAAAGTGGTGGGCTTCGCCGACCTGGGGATGGAGGCAATCTACGAATTCACCGTCGAGGACATGCCGGTGACCGTGGCGGTCGACAGCGATGGCAACAATGTCCACCAGCTTGCCCCGCTGGTGTGGAAGGACAAGATCGCGAAGGAGCACCTGCTGGGTTGAAGCATCGGTGTCGGAGGGGGCGGCGTTCCGCCCCCTCCCAACCGGATCAGTTCACCCCGTGCATCAACTTGCGCAGCACGGGCGAGAGCAGCAGCAGCACGCCGCCGATCACCATGGCCACCACGCCGATGGTCTGGAACACCCCGACATAGGTTTCGAGGCTGACTTTCAGGTTGGTGACCTCACCGCCCACGGTCTCGACGCTGGCGAACTGGGCGACCACCCCGGCGACATACTGCGCGGTGGCGATCGACAGGAACCAGGTGCCCATCATCAGCCCGACGATCCGGGCGATCGACAGCTTGGTGACCATGCTGAGCCCGACCGGCGAGATGCACAGTTCCGCCATCGAGTGGATCAGGTAGAGCCCGGCCAGCCACCACAGGGTGACCTTGAATTCGGCATTGGCGAAGTGCGAGCCCCAGACGAGGAACAGGAAGCCCGCGCCCACCCCCATCAGCGCCACCGCGAACTTGACCGGGATGCTGGGCTCGATCCCGCGTTGCGCCAGCCGGTTCCACATCATCGAGAACAGCGGGGCCAGGGCGACGATGAAGAAGGCGTTGAAGAACTGGGTCTGACCGGCGGTGATCGAGAACAGGCCGAAGACGCTCATGTCGGTGTTGCGGTCGGCGAACAGGGTCAGCGAGGAACCGGCCTGTTCGAACAGGGTCCAGAACACGGTGTTGAAGGTGATCAGCACCAGAGCGGCGGCCATCATCTGGAACTCGCGCCGGTCACCATTGAAGTATGACCAGATCAGGATGCCGGGAACCGCCGCCAGGAAGGTGCCGAACATGATCTTGCCCATGATCGGCAGGGTCATCAGATAGCCGATCAGCCCGGCGCCGGCGGCAGGCTTCACATAGCTCATCAGGTTCGAGAACAGCAGGTAGGCCAGCGGGATCGCCAGCATCGAGCCGATATAGATCAGCATGTCCTTGCCCGAATCGGCATCGGCAGGGCGATCGCCATAGCCATCGAGCTTGCCGCCATCGAACTGGAACAGCGCCCAGGATACGGCCATGCCGGCCGCCGCCAGCGCGAAGCCGGCCCACCAGCCAAGGCCGCCCCAGCTGCCCATCCCCACCGCCAGCAGCGGGCAGAGGATCTGCGAGAACAGCGAGCCGAGGTTGATCCCCATGTAAAAGATGGTGAAGCCGGCGTCGCGCCGCCGGTCGCCCTGGGCGTAGAGCTCGCCGACGATGGTCGAGATGTTCGGCTTGAAGAAGCCATTGCCGACGGTGACCAGCGACAGGCCGGTCAGCAGCAGGAAGACGTAGAGCGGCGAGCGGTCGCCGCCCGGCACAAAGCCGCCGGCCGCGATCCGCCGGGCTTCGCTGCCATCGGCGCGCAGCAGCGAGACGGTCTTGTCCTCGTTGCCCTTGATCCGTAGCTGCTCGCCCTTGTCGGAGATGAACTGCTTCTTGGCATCGCCGCTGCCCTCGATGCTGACCTCGTAGCGCTGGCCGTCGATGGTCGCGAAGGGGTGCGCCGCCCCGCCGGTGGCCGAGAAGCACAGTACCGCATAGCCCATGCTCATCAGGATCGCGCCGAACTTGACCGAGCGCTTGGCGCCCAGGAAGCGGTCGGCCATCAACCCGCCGATCAGCGGGGTGAGATAGACCAGTGCGGTAAAGCCGCCATAGACCCCGGTGGTGGTGGTATCGCTGAACAGGAAGTGCTGCGCGAGATAGAGCGTCAGCAGCGCGCGCATGCCGTAATAGCCAAAGCGTTCCATCGCCTCGGTGGTGAACAGGCGGGCCAGCTGGCGGGGGTGGCCGAACCATTCGGCGCCCGGGGCGGGGGTGGCAGACATCCTTTTCGATCCTTCTCGCAGCGACAGGGTAGCCCGGGGCGCCCTCGCAATTTTGTTATGGCGGGGGAATATAACCTTTCAACCGCGATGGGAAGCCGGCAATCCGACCCCCAAAACAGACCGGCTCACCGCATCAATCGTCGGTTGGCCCTTGCGTGCGGTGGTGTATTATGTCACCAATGCGCCGGGTGAACCACAGATGAACACGTCAACCAAACCGGTCTATCTGAAGCTGCGCGACATGATCGCCGCGGCGATCATCGATGGGACCTATGCCGAAGGGACGATGCTGCCCTCGGTGCGGGCGCTGGCGGCCGAACAGGGCGCCAATCCGCTGACGGTGGCCAAGGCCTACCAGCAGTTCCAGCTCGATGGTCTGGTCGAGGTACAGCGCGGCGTGGGCATGCTGGTGGCGCGCGGCGCGGCCGACCGGCTGCGCAACAGCGAGCGGGCCGCCTTTCTGGCCGACGAGTGGCCGGTGATCCGTGCCCGGCTGCGGCGCCTGGGCATCGCCCCGAACGAACTCTTCGCCGAACCATAGGCACAACCCCTCCGACCCCTCGCACAAAGCCTTAGGCATGATGCGGGATTGCGCCTGCGCGCCGATTCTGGCACGTCTAGGGAAACAATAGCTGGGTCGCGGACCAGCGGGGTCGAGTATGGCTGTGCAACCAAGGCGTTGCCGGCCCGCGAAGGGGAATACCGGTATGATCAGGTCCGAACTGCTGCAGGCGCTTGCCCGCCAGAACCCGGAACTGCGCGGCGACGACATCGAACGGATCGTCGACGTGTTCTTTGACGAGATCGCTCAGCGGCTGGCCCAGGGTGGCCGGGTGGAACTGCGCGGTTTCGGCGCCTTTTCGACCCGTGAACGCGATCCGCGCAAGGGCCGCAACCCGCGCACCGGCGATGCGGTCGAGGTGCCGGGCAAGCGCGTGCCCTTTTTCAAGCCCGGCAAGGAAATGCGCGCGCGCCTCAACGGCTAGCGGTATTTTTCGCCGCTGGGCTCCTTCGGTGCCACGATAATCGCAGCCAATCAGCAGCTTTGAGGGGTCGACTCGGTTCGGGCCTGCCCCGGCCGGCGCGGCTGCCGGTCAGGTCACCACCAGTCGCGTCACATGGCCCATCTTGCGCCCCGGCCGCGCCGCCGCCTTGCCGTAGAGATGCAGGTGGTTGGCCGGATCGCCCAGCAGCGCGGCCCAGTCCTCGGCAGCGTCGCCGATCAGGTTGCGCATCTCGACCTGGCGGGCGGCCAGTGCAGTATCGCCCAGCGGCAGGCCGCAGATCGCCCGGATGTGGTTCTCGAACTGGCTGGTCAGCGAACCCTCGATCGTCCAGTGCCCCGAATTGTGGACCCGGGGGGCCATTTCGTTGAACACCGGCCCGGTATCGGTGGCGAAGAATTCCAGCGCCAGCACCCCGACATAGCCCAGTTCCGCGGCGACCGTTGCCGCCAGCTTGCGCGCGGCGGCGCGCTGGGCCTGAACCAGCGGGCGGGCCGGAACAGAGCTGCGCGCCAGAATTCCGCCTTCGTGGACGTTTTCGGGCAGATCCCAATAGCGCACCGTGCCATCCGCGCCCCGGCACAGGATCACCGAGAACTCGGCGGTAAAGCGCACCAGCCCTTCATAGATCAGTGGCTGGGCGGGAAGCTCCAGCCACACGGCATCTGCCGGGTCGGCGATCCGCCACTGGCCCTTGCCGTCATAGCCATCGCGCCGGGTCTTGAGGATGCCAGGGGCGCCCACGGCGGCAATCGCCCCGGCCAGATCGGCGCGGCTGTCCACCGCGGCAAAGGGCGCGGTCTGGCCCCCCAGCGCGCAGACGAAGCGCTTTTCGGCCAGCCGGTCCTGCGCGCATTCCAGCGCGCGCGGGTGGGGCAGGACCGGCACCGTACCCAGCGCTGCCAGCGGCGCCACCGGCACGTTCTCGAACTCGTAGGTGATCACCGCGCAATCGGCGGCGAAACGGGCCATCGCGGCGGCATCGTCCCACGCGGCACAGGTGAACTCCGCCGCCACTTCGGCGGCGATGCTGTCCGCCTCGGGGGCGTAGATGTGGCAGCGATAGCCCAGCTGCGCGGCGGCCATGGCCAGCATCCGGCCCAGCTGCCCGCCGCCGAGAATGCCGATGGTTGCGCCCGGGGCTATCATGGAAGCGTGATCAGCCGTCGACCGGGCGTTCGGCCACAGCCTCGGTCTGCCCGGTGCGCCAGGCCTTGACCCGGCTGGCCAGCGCCTCGTCGGTGGTGGCGAGGATCTTGGCCGCCAGCAGCCCGGCATTGGTGGCACCCGGCTCGCCAATCGCGAGACAGCCGACCGGCACCCCGGCGGGCATCTGGACGATCGAGAGCAGCGAATCCTGCCCCGACAGCGCCTTGGACTGCACCGGCACGCCCAGCACCGGCAGGTGGGTCATGCTGGCGATCATCCCCGGCAGGTGGGCGGCGCCCCCGGCCCCGGCGATGATCACCTTGAAGCCCTCGTCCGCCGCGCCCTTGGCGAAATCGAACAACCGTTCGGGCGTGCGGTGCGCCGAAACGATCCGCACGTCGTGGACCACGCCCAGCTCGGTGAGGATGTCGGCGGCCTTCTTCATGGTGTGCCAGTCCGACTGGCTGCCCATGACGATCGAGACCTTGGCTCCGGGACGGGTCATCTCAGCGCTCCGACAGATAATAGCGGTCTTGCGCCGCGAGGTTGCCGTCCAGTTCGTAGACGATCGGCTGGCCGGTGGGAATCTCCAGCCCGGTGATCTCGTCGTCCGAAATGCCCGATAGATGCTTGACCAGCGCGCGCAGCGAATTGCCGTGGGCGGCGATCAGCACCGTTTCGCCAGCCCGCAAGGCCGGGGCAATGGCGCTTTCGTAATAGGGCAGCACGCGGGCGATGGTGTCTTTCAGGCTTTCGGTGCTGGGGATCGCGATCCCGGCATAGCGCGGGTCGGCCTTGAGATCGAAGGCGCTGCCGTCTTCCAGAACTGGCGGCGGCACGTCGAAACTGCGCCGCCACACCTTGACCTGCTCGTCGCCATGCCTGGCCGCCGTCTCGGCCTTGTCGAGGCCGGTCAGCCCGCCATAGTGGCGCTCGTTCAGCCGCCAGTCCTTGGTTTCCGGGATCCACACCCGCCCGGCTGCTTCCAGCGCTAGGTGCAGGGTGCGGATCGCGCGGGTCTGCAGGCTGGTGAAGGCGACGGTGGGCAGTAGCCCCTTGGCCTTCAGCAGCGCGCCGGCGGCACGGGCCTCGGCCTCGCCCTTGTCGGTCAGGTCGACGTCCCACCAGCCGGTGAAGCGGTTTTCGAGGTTCCACTGGCTCTGGCCGTGGCGGACGAGAATCAGGCGGGGCAAGGCGGGCTCCCTCTTGGCGCGGCGCTGGCCGCCCCCTAGCTGCCGGGGGCGTCTTTGGGAAGAGCCGCCGGATCGCCATCCGCTACGGCACCGCCGCCGGCCAGCGCGCGGGCCTGGGCCTTGCGGCGGTGGAGGTTTTCACGCAGGCGGGCAGCCAGGCGTTGCTCGCGGCTGGGGGGGCTGGGCTGGTCCATCGTGGCGATTTGTGCCCGCTGGCGCGCCTTTGCTCAAGCCCGTGCTTGACATTGCGGCCCCTCGCGGCCAAAGCGCGCGCCTGCCGGTTCTGCCGGCATGGCCCGTGGCACGCTGCTGTAGCTCAGTGGTAGAGCGCATCCTTGGTAAGGCTGAGGTCGGGAGTTCAATCCTCCCCAGCAGCACCACGCCACACCCGGACGCGGCCGCCTTGGCCGCGTCCGCCGGCCCTTTCCGCAAATCGTAGCAGTTCCGGGCCTCGTGCCGGCGGTCATTCGCGCCCCGCCGCCGCATGGGCGGGTTTCCGTGCCCCGTGCTTGATGGGGCGGAGCGTGGCTCAACCGAGCCCAGCCATGGGGTGCTGGCCGTGCCGGAGGGTGGGCAACCAGCCGATTCGCAGAAACCCTGGCCAGACAGGGCGCGCGCCATGTCTCGGGTCGCGCGGATCGCCAGCAGCCGCCACGATCACGGGGCCACGTCGATCTGCAGCACCTCCAGCGCATCGGCCCGGCCCCCGAATTCGAGCAATTCGCCCACCTGCGCATGCAACAGTGCGCGGGCGATTGGTGCGGAAAAGGCGATGCGCCCCGCCCCCGGCTGGGCCTCGTCGTCGCCGACAATGGCCAGCGCGCGCTCCTTGCCGTTCTGGCGAAATCGCACCAGGGTGCCAATTTCCACCGTCTCGCCACTCGGCACAGGCACCAGTTCGGCGGTGATCTGGCGGGTCTGCCAATAGCGCAGATCGCGCTTGGCCGCCTCGATCCGCGTCGGTTCAGCGCCCGCAGCGCCCAGCCGCGCCACTTCGGCCTCGAATTCGACAACCTTCGCGTCGATCAGGGCTAGCCCGGTGGCCGTGACCAGATTCGGGCCGGGCGGGATCGGGATCTCGAACTTCGGTTCAAGATGCTCGTCATCGCCATCGCGGCGAAACGCGACGCTCATCGGTGGGCTCCGGTCATGCCGCGCTTCCCTCAAGCATTTCGCTGGCTTCGAGCCAGGCTGCTTCGACGCTCTCGATCCGGGCTTCCAATTCGGCACGGCGCTTCATCAGGTCGGTCATGGTCAGCTTGGCCAGGGCCGGAGCGGCCCCTGCCGGATCGAACATCGCCTGATCGATTGCGCTGCGCTCGCTGGTCAGCCGCCCGAGTTCGGCTTCGGCGGCACTGGCGCGCTTGCGCAGCGCCTGGTTCTTCTCGCGCGCTTCGGCATTGGCCTTGCGCTGGTCCTTCCTGTTGACCGCGCGGGTTCCGTCGTCCTTGCGTTCGGCTGCGGGATCCCGGGCGAGGACGAAGGCGATATAATCGTCGATCGATCCGTCGAACTCCTTCGCGGTGCCACCATCGACCAGCACCAGACGGTCGGCGGTCATTTCCAGCATGTGCCGGTCATGGCTGACGATCACCACCGCGCCCGAATAGGCGTTCAGCGCCTGGATGAGCGCCTCGCGCGCATCGACGTCGAGGTGGTTGGTCGGCTCGTCGAGGATCAGCATATGCGGCGCATCGCGGGTGATCAGCGCCAGCGCCAGCCGCGCCCGCTCGCCGCCCGACAGCTTGCCCACCAGCGTGGTCGCCTTGTCGCCCGAAAAGCCGAACCGCCCCAGCTGGCCGCGCACCGCCGCCGGAGTGGCGCCCTTCATCAGCTGGGTCATGTGCTGCAGCGGGGTTTCGGAGCGATCGAGCTCCTCGACCTGATATTGGGTGAAATAGCCGACCCGCATCTTGCCCGAGGCGTTCATCGCCCCGTCCATCGGCTTGAGCTGGGCGGCCAGCAGCCGGGCCAGCGTGGTCTTGCCGTTACCATTGCGCCCCAGCAGCGCGATCCGGTCATCGGGGTCCAGCCGCAGGTTCAGCCGGCTCAGGATCGGCTCGGCCCCATAGCCGACCGATGCCAGATCGAGCGTGATCAGCGGCGGGCGCAAGGCGTCGGGGCTGGGGAAATCGAAGCTGAGCGACGGGTCGTCGATCAGTTCGGCAATCGGCTGCAGCCGGGCCAGCGCCTTGGCGCGCGACTGGGCCTGCTTGGCGGTGGAGGCGCGGGCCGAATTGCGCGCGACATAGTCCTGCAGCCGTTCGCGCTCGGCCTGTTGCCGGGCCCGGGCCGAGGCGATCTGGGCCTGCCGTTCGGCCCGCTGGCGCTCGAAGGCATCATAGCCGCCGGGGTACAGCGTCAGCTTGCCGCCCGACAGGTGGAGGATGTGATCGACGACATTGTTGAGAAAATCGCGTTCGTGGCTGACCAGCAGGATCGTCGCCGGGTAGGACTTGAGGAAGTCCTCCAGCCACAGCACGGCCTCAAGGTCGAGGTGGTTCGATGGTTCGTCGAGCAGCAACAGGTCGGGCTGCGAGAACAGCAGCGCGGCCAGCGCGACCCGCATCCGCCAGCCGCCCGAAAAGCTCTCGAGCGGCCGGTGCTGGGCTTCCTCGTCAAAGCCCAGCCCCACCAGGATGCGCGCCGCGCGGGCCGGGGCCGAATGGGCATCGATGGCGATCAGCCGTTCGTGAATGTCGCCCAGCCGGTGCGGGTCGTGGCAGCTCTCGCTTTCGATCATCAGCGCGGCGCGTTCGGTATCGGCGGCCAGCACGGTTTCGAACGGGCTGGCCGTGCCGCCCGGCGCCTCCTGCGCGATATAGCCGATGCGGCTGCCGCGCGGCATGGCCACATCGCCACTGTCGGGTTCCAGCATGCCGGCGATCACCCGCACCAGCGTCGATTTGCCCGCGCCGTTGCGACCGATCAGCCCGATCCGCCCACGGGGGGGCAGCTTCGCGGTCGCGTCGTCGATGATCGTTCGCCCGCCGAGACGAACCGTGATGCCGGTAAGATTGAGCATCGCGCGGCCCTAGCAGGACTGGTGACCCGGCAGAAGCCGGGTTTGACGATCCCGGCCAACAATGGCGCCCACGCCGCGTGCCCAGCGGGCCCGGCCCTTTGCGCAGAAGGGCTTTGAAGGTTTCCGCCCGAACCTATACGGGCAACCCTGTTGGTTGCCGCGATTGCCGCTCACCGGGCAGTTGGCATCATGGCAGGCCGTCAGGATTCCGGATTACCATGAATTATCGCCATTCCTTCCATGCCGGCAACAGCGCCGATGTCGTGAAGCACAGCCTGCTGATCGCGCTCGTGCGCGCCTTGCAGCTCAAGGAGAGCGCGCTGACCCTGATCGACACCCATGCCGGCTGCGGGCTCTACGACCTTGGCGGCGATCAGGCCCAACGCACTGGCGAGGCGGCGCAGGGCGTGCTGCGGGCCTTGGCCGATCCGAACCCCTTGCTCAGCGATTATCGCGCCGCCGTGGCGGCGGTGAATGTCGAGGAGCGTGCGGAGGCCGGGCCGCAGCTCTACCCCGGCTCGCCGCGCATTCTGGCCCAGCTGCTGCGCCCGCAGGATGCGCTGATCCTGAACGAGAAGCATCCCGAAGACGCCCGTGCCCTGCGCGGTGCGATGCGCGGCACACCCGCCGCCGTACACGAGCGCGACGCCTACGAGCTCTGGCTCGCGATGCTGCCGCCCCGCACCCCGCGCGGCGTGGTGGTGGTCGACCCGCCCTACGAGCAGACCGATGAGCGCGCCCGGATCACCGCCACCCTCGCCGCCGCCAGCCGCAAATGGGCGCATGGCGTGACGGTGATCTGGTATCCGCTGAAAGACCGCGCCACGCATGCGCGGTGGAAGGACAAGCTGCGCCAGCTTGGCATCGCGAAATTCCTGTGCGTGGAGCATTGGCTCTACGATGCCGACCAGCCGGGCATCTACAACGGCGCGGGCCTGTTTATCGTCAACCCGCCCTACGCCTTCACCGAAGGGCTGGCGCCGCTGCTGGAGGCCCTGCGCGCCGCGCTGGCGCCCGAGGGGCATCGGGGCGAGATCACCGCCGATTGGCTCGGCACGCGCTGAACGCTCGCACCGCTGGCCACGGCAGCGGGATGATGGCACTTAGCCGCGATGGCCCGGCTGATCCTGCTCAACAAACCCTTTGGCGTGCTCTGCCAGTTCACCGA
>JAFECL010000028.1:25849-37687 GCA_018242165.1 Pseudomonadota bacterium | reverse complement strand
TTCATCAAGCTGGCCGACCAGTTCCGCCTGCCGGTGGTCCACCTGGTCGACAATCCCGGCTTCATGATCGGCCAGGCCGCCGAGGCGGCGGGGACGATCCGCTATGGGGTGCAGGCGATGAACGCGGTCTATCGCGCCACCGTGCCCTTGGCCTGCGTGGTGGTGCGGCGGGCCTATGGCATTGCCGGTTCGGCGATGAGCAACGCCGAGAAGTTCCAGTACCGTTTTGCCTGGCCCTCGGGCGACTGGGGCAGCCTGCCGATCGAGGGCGGGATCGAGGTGGCCTACAAGGCCGAGATCGAGGCGGCGGCAGACCCGGCGGCGCATCTGGCCGCGATCGCCGAGCGGCTGAACCGGGTGCGCAGCCCGTTCCGCACCGCCGAACGGTTCGGGATCGAGGACATCATCGACCCGCGCGACACCCGTCCGCTGCTCTGCGAGTTCGCCGATCTCGCCTGGCGGGCGCTGGGCACCGGCTGACCGGGCACCTTCGGCGCAAGCCCAAGGCACTTCATCGCAGCGCGCTTCCGGGCGCCCTGCCTAAAGTCTATCAAGTGACTTGAGAAAGCCTTGGCGGGGTTCCGCATCGCCCCGCCGGCCCTGCCGCCTCCCCCGGCGGCGAGTGGACGCTGGCCCCGGAGGTTCCTCCCCCTCCGGGGCCAGTTCGTCCGGTTCAGCCCACCACTTCCGCCGCCGCCAGCACGGCCAGCGTCAGCACGTCGGGGGCCAGCGCGGTCATCGGCACGATCTGCACCGGCTTTTCCATCCCGATCAGCATCGGCCCGATGGTGGCGTTGCCGACCAGTTCGCGCAGCAGCTTGGCCGAGATATTGGCCGATTGCAGCCCCGGCATGATCAGCACGTTGGCCGGGCCCGACAGGCGGCTGAAGGGGTAGTTCTTCATCACCGTGGGGTTCAGCGCGGCATCGGGGGCCATTTCGCCCTCGTATTCGAAGCCCGGCTGGCGTTCATCAAGCAGCGCCACCGCCGCGCGGATGTTTTCCAGCCACTTGCCCGGCGGATTGCCGAAAGTGGAATAGGACAGGAAGGCGACGCGCGGCTCGTGCCCCAGCCGGCGGGCGACCGCCGCTGTCTCGGTGGCGATATGGGCCAGATCCTCGGCGCTGGGGCGTTCGTTCACCGTGGTGTCGGCCAGGAACACCGAATAGTTCTTGGCGACCATCAGGTGGATGCCGAAGGGCACCTGGCCCGGCTTGGGATCGAGCACGTGGCGCACTTCGCGCAGGGTCTGGCCGAAGGGGCGGGTGATCCCGGTGATCAGCGCATCGGCCACGCCCATCTTCAGCAGCGCGGCGGCGAAGGCGTTGCGATCCTGGTTGACCATCCGCTTGACGTCGCGTTCGAGGAAACCGCGCCGCTGGAGGCGCTGGTAGAGCATCGCCACCATCTCTGGCACTTGCGGTGAATGCGCGGCGTTGTGGATCTCGTAGCTGTCGGGATCGCCCACGCCCAGCTCGGCCAGCTTGGCCTTTACCGCGTCGGTCCGCCCGACCAGCACTGGCTCGCCATAGCCGAAATCGCGGAACTGGATCGCGGCGCGCAGCACCACTTCGTTCTCGGCCTCGGCAAAGATCACCCGCTTGGGCTGGGCCTTGGCCCGTTCGTAAACCGTGGTCAGCACCGAGGTGGTGGGGTTCAGCCGCGCCTTGAGGCTGGTGCGATAGGCGGCGAAATCCTCGATCGGCTTGCGCGCCACGCCCGAATCCATCGCCGCCTTGGCCACCGCCGAGGAAACCACTTCCAGCAGGCGCGGGTCGAAGGGGGCGGGGATGATGTAGTCGTGCCCGAACGAATGGTTCTGGCCATAGGCGGCGGCCACTTCCTCGGGCACCGGCTCGCGCGCCAGCTCGGCGATGGCCTTGGCGGCGGCGATCTTCATTTCCTCGTTGATCGCGGTGGCCTGAACGTCGAGCGCGCCGCGGAAAATGAAGGGGAAGCCCAGCACGTTGTTGACCTGGTTCGGATAGTCCGACCGCCCGGTGGCGACGATGCAATCGGGCCGTGCCGCCTTGGCCTCCGGCGGGGTGATCTCGGGATCGGGGTTGGCCATCGCGAAGATGATCGGCTGGGGGGCCATCTTCTTCACGTATTCGGGCTTGAGCGCCCCGGCGGCCGACAGGCCCAGGAAGATGTCGGCGCCCACCAGCGCCTCTTCCAGGGTGCGCGCCGTGGTTTCGATGGCGTGGGCGCTCTTCCACTGGTCCATGCCTTCGGGCCGGCCGCGCCAGATCACCCCCTGACGATCGCAGACGGTGACGTTGTCGTGGCGCACACCCATCGACTTGATCAGCGCGGTGCAGGCCAGGGCGCTGGCCCCGGCGCCGTTGACCACCACCTTGACGTCGGCAAAGCTGCGCCCGGTCAGGTGGCAGGCGTTGACCAGCCCGGCGGCGGCGATGATCGCGGTGCCGTGCTGATCGTCATGCATCACCGGGATCTTCATCCGCTCGCGCAGCGCGGCCTCGATCACGAAGCATTCGGGGGCCTTGATGTCTTCAAGGTTGATCCCGCCAAAGCTGGGCTCCATCATCGCGATGGCTTCGATCAGCGCGGCGGGGTCTTCGCTGGCCAGCTCGATGTCGATCGAATCGACGTCGGCAAAGCGCTTGAACAGCACCGCCTTGCCTTCCATCACCGGCTTGCTGGCCAGCGCACCCAGGTTGCCCATGCCGAGGATCGCGGTGCCGTTCGACACCACCGCGACCAGATTGCCGCGCGCGGTATAGTCGTAGGCGGCCTGCGGGTTTTTGGCGATCGCCTCGACCGGCACCGCCACCCCCGGCGAATAGGCCAGGCTCAGGTCGCGCTGGGTGGCCATCGGCTTGCTGGCGATGATCTCGATCTTACCGGGCCGGATCGTGCTGTGGTAGAACAGCGCCTCGCGTTCGGTGAAGCGGACGTTGCTGCCTTCTTTCGGGCTTTCCTCGGACAAGGCTGAATCTCCTGTTTCATGCCCGCCCTAACCCAGGATCGCTGCAGCGAACAGGGGAAAGCGTGGTGCCTTGCCTTTCCGAATCGCCGCCATGGCGGCTAGCTGCTTGGATGACAGCCGCCGCCACCCCGATGATGGCCCAATATCTTGCGCTGAAGGCGGAGGCGGGCGATTGCCTGCTGTTCTACCGGATGGGCGACTTCTTCGAGCTGTTCTTCGACGATGCCCGGGCCGCCGCGCAAATTCTTGACATCGCGCTGACCAGTCGGGGCGAACACCATGGCCAGCCGATCCCGATGTGCGGGGTGCCGGTTCATTCGGCCGAGGGCTATCTGGCCCGGCTGATCAAGGCCGGTTGCCGAGTGGCCATCGCCGAGCAGACCGAAAGCCCCGAGGAAGCCCGCCGGGCGCGCGGCTCCAAGGCGCTGGTATCCCGTGCCATCGTCCGGTTCGTTACGGCGGGAACGCTGACCGAAGAGGCGCTGCTTGAACCGCGCCGCGCCAATGTGCTGGCCGCCGTGTGCGAGGTGCGCGGCACCTTGGGCCTTGCCGCCTGCGACATCTCGACCGGGCGGATGGAACTGGAGGAGTGCGGGCCCGAGGCGCTGGGCGCGGCGCTGGCCCGGCTGGGGGCCAGCGAACTGGTGGTGCCCGAAGGCTGGGATTCCGCCCCCGATGGCGCCATCGCCCGCCCCGCCGCCAGCTTTGCCAGCGATACGGGCGAGGCGCGGCTGAAGGCGATCCACGGTGTGGCCACGCTGGACGGCTTCGGCCAGTTCAGCCGGCCGATGCTGGCCGCCGCCGGCGGGCTGGTCGCCTATCTCGATCATGTCGGGCGCGGCCGGCTGCCGCTGCTGCTGCCCCCCGTCGCGTGTCTCGCGGGGGCCACCATGGCGATGGACGAGGCGACCCGGGCCAGCCTCGAAGTGTTGGTGTCGAGCGAGGGGCGCCGCCAGGGTAGCCTGCTCGACGCGGTCGACCGTTGCGTGACCGGGGCGGGGGCGCGGCTGCTGGCCGAAGACCTGGCCGCGCCGCTGACCGGGCTGGCCGCGATCGAGGCGCGGCTCGACCTGGTCCAGTGGCTGTATGACGATGCCCTGCTGCGCGATCAGCTGCGCAGCGCGTTGCGGGCGCTGCCCGATCTGGGCCGGGCGCTGGGCCGGGTGGTGGCCGGGCGGGGCAGCCCGCGCGATCTGGGCCAGCTGCGCGATGCGCTGGCCGGGGCGCGGGCGCTGCACGAAGGGCTGAACGCGCGGCCCAACCGCCCGGCATTGCTCAACGATCTGTTGCCGGCGCTGGCCGGGCACGGCGCGCTGGTCGATCACTATGCCCGCGCGCTGGTCGCCAGCCCGCCGACCGAGCGCAGCCAGGGTGGTTTCATCGCCGAAGGCTATGACCACGCGCTGGACGAGCTGCGGCGGATGTCGGGCAGCGCCCGCCGCGCCATCGCCGCGCTCGAGGCGAAATACCGCGACGAGACCGGGGTGGCGGCGCTGAAGATCCGCCACAACGGTGTGCTGGGCTATTTCATCGAGGTGCCGGCCAAACATGCCGACCGGCTGATGGCGGCGGACAGCGGCTTTACCCACCGCCAGACCATGGCCGGGGCAGTGCGGTTCAACGCGCTGGCGCTGCACGAGGAAGCGAGCCGGATCGCCGAATCCGGCGGCCACGCCCTCGCCGCCGAGGAAGCCCATTTCGAGGAACTGGTGGCGATGGCCGTGGCCGCCCGCCAGCCGATCGCCGCCACCGCCGCCGCACTGGCGCGGATCGACGTCTGCGCCGGGCAGGCCGAACGCGCTGCCGAGGGCGGCTGGTGCCGTCCGCGCCTGACCCCGGCGCCGGTGCTGCGGGTAGAGGGCGGGCGCCACCCGGTGGTCGAGGCGGCGCTGGGCAAGGCCGGCGAACGCTTCGTCGCCAACGATTGCGCCCTGTCGGAGCGGGATCGGCTGTGGCTGGTCGGCGGGCCGAACATGGGCGGCAAGAGCACCTTCCTGCGCCAGAACGCGCTGATCGTGCTGCTGGCGCAGGCCGGTGGCTTCGTCCCCGCTGCCATGGCCGAAGTGGGGCTGACCGACCGGCTGTTCAGCCGGGTCGGCGCTTCCGACAACCTCGCGCGGGGGCGTTCGACCTTCATGGTCGAAATGGTCGAGACGGCGGCGATCCTTGCCCAGGCCGGGCCGCAGAGCATGGTGATCCTCGACGAGGTCGGGCGCGGCACCAGCACCTACGATGGCCTGGCACTGGCCTGGGCGGTGGCCGAGGCGGTGCACGGGGTGAACCGCTGCCGCTGTCTGTTCGCCACCCATTACCACGAATTGTCGCGGCTGGCGGAAAGCTGCGACGCCCTCTCGCTCCACCACGTGCGCGCCCGCGAATGGCAGGGCGATCTGGTGCTGCTGCACGAAGTTGCCGCTGGCCCGGCGGAAAGCTCTTACGGCCTGGCGGTGGCCCGGCTGGCCGGGGTTTCGGCGGGGGTGGTGGCGCGGGCCAGGCAGGTGCTGGCGCGGCTGGAAAAGGGCCGGGCGGAAACCGGCGGTCTGGCCGCCGGGCTGGGCGACCTGCCGCTGTTCGCCGCCAGCGCTGCCCCGGCCGAGCCCGAGCGCGATGCCTTGCGCGATGCTCTGGTCGAGCTTGATGTCGATGCGCTGTCCCCGCGCGAGGCGCTGGAGCAGCTTTACCGGCTGAAGGGGCTGGCCGCCGAGTGATTCCTTAACCGTGGCCCGGTTAAACTGGCGCCATGTTCCTCGGGCCCAAACTGACCTCGGTATTCGCCAGCCGCTGGAAGGCGCTGCTGTGGTCGGCCGGCGTGTTGCTGACCGCCTACAGCCTGGTGCCGACCGAGGATGAGGGTACGAATTCGGCGCAGGACGATGCGGCGGTGAAGGCGGCGGTCGAACTGGCCGGCGGCACGGTCAGCAGCCAGGCCAGCCCGGCCCCGGCGGGCGATCCCTGGCGCAAATAGCGCCCTAGCCAGCGCGGCTGGCCCCCGGCACCCACAGCACATCTTCGGTGCCGTTGCCATTCAGCGCGCGGGCCAGCACGAACAGATAGTCCGACAGGCGGTTGATGTAGGCCAGCGCGGCCGGATTGACCGGCGCCTCGTCGGCCAGCCGGACCATCGCCCGTTCCGCGCGGCGGGCTGCCGCGCGGGCCACGTGAACCCGCGCCGCCCCCTCGCTGCCACCGGGCAGGATGAAGCTGGTCAGCGGCGCCATATCAGCATTCAGCGCATCGATTGCCTGTTCCAGCCAATCGGTCTGCGCCGGGATGATCCGCAGCGTCATCTCGCCCGGGGCGAAATCGTCGCCGGGGGTGGCCAGATCGGCGCCAAGGTCGAACAGGTCGTTCTGGATCCGGGCGATAGCCCCGGCATGGGCGCTGCTGGCCAGCGCTACCGCCGCCATGCCCAGCGCCGAATTGGCCTCGTCCACCGCGCCCATCGCTTCCAGCCGGGCATGGCTTTTCACCAGCCGCGAGCCGTCGACCAGCCCGGTCGTGCCATCGTCACCCGTGCGGGTGTAGATCTTGTTCAGCTTGACCATGGGCGATCAGGAATGCTTGCCGCCCAGCGCCAGCAGCGTCATCGCCACGACGATTGCCGCGCCCTGAAACAGGATCCGCCGGACCATCATCTTGCTTTGCTGCAATTGCATCGCGCTTGGGCCGGGGGCGCCGCCGCGATCGATATCGGCGCGCGTGCTGGCAAGGAAGGCGGCGATGCCGCGCACCAGGCTGACCACCACCATGATGACCAGTCCGACGATGATGATGACGAAAAAGGTGTTCATGCGGGCATTCCTACGCCGCTTGCCAGCGAAAGGCCAGCGGGCAGCTGCCTGTCCCTTAGGGCATTGGCCAGTGCCAGCCCGTCTTCCCCGGCCAGCCGGCGTTCGGCAAGGCCGGGCGAGCCGCGCCGCTTGGCCAGCTTGGCGCCACCGGCTTCGACCAGCAGCGGGTGATGGTGCCAGCGCGGCACCGGCAGATCCAGCAGCGCCTGCAACAGGCGGTGGACGTGGCTGGCCATGAACAGGTCGGCGCCGCGGGTCACCAGCGTGACCCCGTCGGCGGCATCGTCCAGCGTTGCGGCAAGGTGGTAAGAGGCCGGAGCATCGCGCCGCACCAGTACCACGTCGCCGAACTGTTCGGGGCGGGCCTGCTGCTGCCCGGCAAGATCGTCGCTCCAGTCGAGCGGCCCGGCCATGGCCAGGGCGCGTTCCATGTCGAGCCGCCACGCCGCGCCGTCCGGATCCACCGCGCGGCCCCGGCAGGTGCCGGCATAGCGCGGTCCGTCCGGCCCCGGGCCGGGCGAGTGCGCCGCGACTTCGGCCCGGGTGCAGCGGCAGGGATAGAGCAGGCCCATCCCCCGCAGGCGGTCTGCCGCCGCCGCATAGCTGGCCAGCCGGGTCGATTGCCGCACCACCGGCCCATCCCATGCCAGCCCCAGCCAGGCCAGATCAGCCAGGATCGCCCGGGCATGATCCTCGCGGCTGCGCGTGCCGTCGATATCCTCGATCCGCAGCAGGAAGCGCCCGCCGGCGGCCCGTGCCAGATCGTGGGCCGCCACCGCGGCATAGGCGTGGCCCAGATGCAGCGCGCCATTGGGGCTGGGGGCGAAACGGGTGATGACCATCGCCTGCTTCATCCTGTGGATTGCGCAGGCGCGCAAGGCTTGACGTCATGGCGGCGCGGGTGTTCCCTTGCGGGCATGACCTGTCGCCAAACCGTCACGCCAGGCTGCCACCAAAGGCCATGCTCAAGGCAGAGCTGATCGACCGCGCCATGGCGCTGCGTGAGCCCGGCGAGGGGGCCGGGCGCCATTTGCACCAATGCCCCGCGCTGGTTCTCAATGCCGACTATACCCCGCTCTCTTACTATCCGCTCAGCCTGTGGCCGTGGCAGACGGCGGTGAAGGCGGTGTTCCTCGAACGGGTCGACATCGTCGCGAGCTATGACCGGGTGGTCCATTCGCCCACCGCCGAATTCCACCTGCCCAGCGTGATCGCGCTGCGTCAGTATGTCCGGCCCAGCGAATACCCCGCCTTCACCCGCTTCAACCTGTTCCTGCGGGACCGCTTCGCCTGCCAGTACTGCGGCAGCCCCAAATTGCTGACCTTCGATCACGTGATCCCCCGCCGGCTGGGCGGGCGCACCAGCTGGGACAATGTTGTTGCGGCCTGCAGCCCGTGCAACCTCAGGAAGGGTGGGCGCACCCCGCGTGAGGCCGGCATGCCGCTGCTGGCCCCGCCGATCCGTCCGACCAGCTGGCAGCTGCAGGAGCGCGGCCGGGCCTTTCCGCCCAACCACCTGCACGAAACCTGGCGCGACTGGCTCTATTGGGACGTTGAACTCGATCCCTGAAATCAAACCGAGCCTGAATTCAAAGCGTTGCAGGAAGCAATTCATGGGCCATTCAAGCGCGCCATGGCCTGTTCACCGTTGACAGGGGGGAACCACAAAGGGGGCAGGGAAGGAGCCTGTCATGCCTTACGTTCCCCAAACCTCGGCCCAGCAACGGATCGCCAGCGCCGGCGCGGTAATCCTGGTCGAAGCCGCGCTGCTGCTGGTGCTGGCCAGGGGCCTGACCATGGTGGTCAACCGGATCGAGCCCGATCGCAATCTGCCGACGACCAACTACCGGGATCCCCCGAAGGTCGATCCGGTGGACGAGCCCGCCCGGCCGCCCGAACTGGCCCGCCCGGTCACCCAACCAGCCGACACCCACCTGATCGACTTCCCCTTGTCCACTTTTGATCCCGGCCCTCTGACCAGGTCGGTCGATCCGGGGAAGGGCCCGATCTCGGACTATGCCCCGCCCCGTCGCCCGGCCTTCGCCGCGCGTGGCCCAAGGCCGCTGGCCGGGCAGGCCAGATGGGCCAGTGCCGACGACTATCCGCCCTACGATCTGCGCGCCGGCCATCAGGGCACCACGCGCTATCGGCTGGAGGTGGGCGCGGGCGGCCAGGTGACCGGGTGCAGCGTGACCGCGTCGAGCGGCTGGCCCGGCCTTGACGCGGCAACCTGCCGGCTGGTCAGCGCGCGGGCGCGGTTCGCCCCGGGCAACGATGAAAGCGGCGCGGCGGTGGCGGGCGGCTATGCCGGTTCGGTGATGTGGCGCATCCCCGACGAATAGGCCTTTCGCCGGCGGGCGGGGTGGCTTAGGCAACCGCATGGACCAAGCCCCCCGCCTGCTCGCCGTGCTGACCGGCAAGATCGCCCCGTTTCGCGGCGAAGAAGGCAGCGCGATTGCCAAGCTGCCGCTCGACCGTCCCATCGCCGTCACCCCGCTGGGCCTCGCGGGGGATGAGCAGGCCGATCCCGAGCACCACGGCGGGCCCGACAAGGCGCTGCACCACTATCCCTTCGATCACTATCCGCACTGGCAGGGCGTACTGGGCGATCACCCGCTGCTGGCTGCACCCGGCGCCTTTGGCGAGAACCTGGCGACGCTGGGCCTGGACGAGCATTCGGTCTGCCTGGGCGATCGCTTCCGGCTGGGCACGGCGCTGATCGAGGTCAGCCATGCGCGCAAGCCGTGCTGGAAGCTTGACCATCGCTTTGCCGCGAGAGGTATCACCGCCGGGGTGGTCAAAACCCGGCGGAGCGGCTGGTATTACCGGGTGATCGAACCGGGCATGGTGGGCCCGGGCGATGCCATCGAGCGGGTTTCGCGCGGGCTGGAACAGTGGACCATGGCGCGTCTGTTCGGGGTGATTGTCGCCGGCGAAAAGGATCCGGCCGGTTGCCGCGAACTCGCCGGGCTGGAGGTGCTGGCCGGGGTCTGGCGGGCCCGGGCGGCGGAGCTGGCGGGATGAGCGGCTGGCTGGCACGGCTGCTGCCGGCTCAGGCCGACAACCGCTATGCCGGGGCGCCGGTGGCGTACTACGCCTTGTGGCTGGCCACCGCCGCGACGCTGTGGCGCAGCCTGCATCACCTGCTGGCCGCCGATGGCGGGGCGCGGAGCATCGCCACCATCCCGCTCGAGCGCTATCCACCTTCGGCCGCCGCCAATCTGGTGGCGATCTTCGCCCAATGGGGGCTCAGCCAGCTGCTGCTGGGGGTGGTGATGCTGGTGGTGGCGCTGCGTTATCGCGCGCTGGTGCCGCTGATGTGGCTGGTGCTGGTGGGCGAATATGCCGGGCGGCAACTGGCCGGTATGGCCAAGCCGCTCGACACGCTGGCCCGCGCGCCGGGGGCAGTGCTCAACCTGCCGGTGCTGGCCGTGGCCGTGGTGATGCTGGCCCTGTCACTGCGCGCGCCGCGCTAGAGGGATAGCCAGGCGAGGTGCACCAAGGCCGCGCCCAGCGCCAGCACCAGCGCAACCGTGACGCGCGGCGAGGCGTAGAGCGAGATCTCGCGCTGGGTGGGGAAGCTGAAAGTGGTGGGCAGGGCCAGCGCCTTGTAGGGGTGGATCTGCTTGAACACCGGGTCGGCCACCACCCGCAGCAGATCGCGGCGCGAGCGGTAGCGCATCAGCCCGAAGATCGTCCAGCCCGGGTCGGTCTCGACCTGCCAGGCATCGATATAGGGGCCGACCTTGCGCCCGACCATGCCGGGGTGGCCGCCATAACGGACCAGCGCGCGGATGAAGGGGGTGGAATAGCGCCGCATCAGCGTCGGGCCGGAAACCGGGGGTCCGCCATCGGGATCGGGCAGTTCGCCCGGCGCGACCCGGACAAGGTTGAGCATGACGAATTCGCGGCCATCGTCGGCCTCGAGGAAGGCGCGCAGCTCGGCAGGATCGTTACCCCCGGCATCGCTGCCGGCGATCCGCTCGAAAAAGGCGTCGATCTCGGCGCGGCTGAGTGGCGGGCCGCGCCAGTCGTACCATAGGCGGAACAGCAGATAGAGCACCAGCGCCGTGCTCCAGATCGCCCATGGTGCCATGATCCACTCTCCCCCTAAAGCTTGCCCGCCAGCGCCTTCTGCCGCCGCCGCTGCACCGAGCTGCCCAGCCCGATCGCCTCGCGGTACTTGGCGACGGTACGCCGGGCGAGATCGAAGCCCTTTTCCTTCAGCAGATCAACCAGCGTATCGTCGGAGAGGATCGCCTTGGGGTCTTCGGCATCGATCAGCTGGCGGATCGCCGCCTTCACCGCCTCGGCCGAAACCGCCCCTTCGCCGTCCGCTGCGGCCACGCCCGAAGTGAAGAAGTATTTCAGCTCGTAGGTGCCGCGTTCGCACATCAGGTACTTGTTGCTGGTCACCCGGCTGACGGTCGATTCGTGCATGCCGATGGTTTCGGCCACCGCGCGCAGGGTCAGCGGTTTGAGGTGCGAGACGCCATGGCGGAAAAACCCGTCCTGCTGGCGGACCAGTTCGCTGGCGACCTTCAGGATGGTTTTCTGCCGCTGGTCCAGCGCCTTCACCAGCCAGTTGGCATCGGCCAGCTTGTCCGACAGCCAGCCGCGCGCCACCCGGTCGTCGCAGGCGCCGCGCATTTCGAGGTAATAGCTGCGGTTGACCAGCAGGCGCGGCAGGGTGGCCTGGTTGATCGCCACCTGCCAGCTGCCGCCGGGGCCGCTGGTGATCAGGATATCGGGGGTGATCGGTTCGCCCCCGCCGCGGGCAAAGCGCAGCCCCGGCTTGGGGTCATAGCCGCGCAATTCGGCCAGCATCTCGGCAAAGTCTTCCTCGTCCACCCCGCACATCCGGCGCAGGCGCGGGAATTCGCCGCGCGCGACCAGATCGAGGTTGTCGATCAGCCGGGCCATGGCGGGATCGTAGCGGTCGGCCTCGCGGGCCTGCAGCGCGATGCATTCGGACAGCGTCCGGGCGCCTACCCCGGTGGGGTCGAGGCTCTGGACCAGCGCCAGCGCGGCCTCGGCCTCGGCGCGTTCGATCCCCAGTTCCTCGGCCAGTTCCTCCAGCGCCAGCGGCAGATA
>JAFECL010000028.1:0-25781 GCA_018242165.1 Pseudomonadota bacterium | reverse complement strand
GCGCCCACCTGGGCCAGCAGGTGTTCGGCCAGCGTTTCCTCCGGCCCGCCACGTTCGTCGATGCCCGGCCCTTCGCCGCCGCCGGATCCGCGCGCCTCGCCCTCGAAGGCGGCTTCGGCGCTGCGTGCCCCGTCGCCGGTATCCCGGTCGAGGTCGAGCGCACCGGCATCGATGTCGAGGGGCCGGTCATCGGCGGCGCGGCCCTCGCCGATCAGCTGGTCGACCGGCGAGCTTTCCAGGCTGGTGCGGCGCAGATCGGCATCGGGCTCCACCGTTTCGGCGGCGGGCGGCCCTGCTTCGCCCAGTTCGAGCAGCGGGTTGGCTTCCAGCGCCTCGCCGATGAAGGCCTCGATCTCAAGGTTCGAGCAGGCCAGCAGCTTGATCGCCTGCTGCAGCTGCGGCGTCATCACCAGCGATTGCGATTGGCGGAGGTCGAGGCGGGGGCCGATGGCCATGGCGAGGATCAACCCTAGAGGGTGAACTCCTCGCCGAGGTAGAGGCGGCGGACGTTCTCGTCGGCCACCAGCGCCTCGGGGCTGCCCGCGAACAGCACCTGCCCGCCATAGATGATGCAGGCCCGGTCGCAGATTTCGAGGGTTTCGCGCACGTTGTGGTCGGTGATCAGCACCCCGATGCCGCGCTGGCGCAGATCGGAAACCAGATGGCGGATGTCGGCGATCGACAGCGGATCGATCCCGGCAAAGGGTTCGTCGAGCAGCATGATCGAGGGGCGCGCGGCCAGCGCGCGGGCGATTTCGGCGCGGCGCCGTTCGCCGCCCGACAGGGCCATGGCGGCGCTGGCGCGCAGCCGGGTCAGGCCGAATTCCTCGAGCAGCCGCTCAAGCTCGGCCTTGCGCGCATCCTCGTCGGGTTCGACCAGTTCGAGCACGCAATTGATGTTCTGTTCGACCGACAGGCCCCGGAAGATCGAGGTTTCCTGCGGCAGATAGCCCAGCCCCAGGATCGCCCGGCGGTACATCGGCAGCGCGGTGATATCGATCCCGTCGAGCAGGATGCGGCCCGAATCCGGCTTTACCAGCCCCATGATCGAATAGAAGCAGGTGGTCTTGCCCGCGCCATTGGGGCCCAGCAGGCCCAGCACCTCGCCCTTGGCGACATGCAGCGAGATGTCGGTCAGCACCGCGCGCTTGTCATAGCTCTTGGCGATCGAAACCACCTCGAGGCCGCCGTCGAGGGCGGGGGTGGCGGGGGGGCTCAGCGTGGCACTCTCACTCGGCATGGTTGGCTTCGTTTACGGGGCCGGGGCGAGGCCGGCAAGGGGGTTGAAGGCCATTTGGCAGGTTTCCTGCATGGGTGATCTCCGGGGCCGAACCTAGGCCCAATGTGCTTAGCGCGACGTTACCGTGCCACTTCCGCACGATCACGCAGCACGGCCACCGCCGAATCCGCCTTGATCGTCCGGCGCAGCGGTGGTTTACTCCGCACCGGGGAAGAGGAAAAGGAGCAGGGGCCATGGTCAGCCTGCGTGAATTCGTCGCACTGGGGCGGGGTGGGGTCGAAGCCGACATGGCATCGATCGACTGGCGCCTGAAGATGAGCAACAACGTCGCCTATGCGCTGCTGGTCTATACCGCCCTGCAGATCTTCGTGACGATGGGTTCGCTTCATGCCGAGGGCGGCTCGCTGCTGCCCTACGTCGTGCTGGTGATCCTGGTCGGGGCGATCATTCCCGCCTGCCGCAGTTTCGAGCGCAAGTGGAGCCGGCTGAGCGAGGCGCAGGCCCACGATGCCGCGCTGGCCGGACGTTTTGCCCAGGATCGCAAGCGGCTGTGGCTGCTGGCGGCGGGCCTGCCCTTCCTGATCACGGCGGTGTTCCGCTTGCTGGCGGCTGCTTTCCTGCGGTGATTGCGGCGGGCCCGGCGGCCCGCTAGAGCACCAGCGCCCGCGCTGTTTGCGGGCGCTGGAGGCTGTTACCGAATGCTGACCGATAGCGCCGCGCTGGATCGGGCCGAGGCCCTGGTGAAGCTTGCCCGTCGCGCCGGGGCCGATTCGGCCGATGCGGTCTATTCCGCCGATGCATCGCAAAGCGTCGCGGTGCGGCTGGGCCGGCTGGAAGACGTCGGCCGCACCGAGAACGAGCGAATCGGCCTGCGGGTCTTCGTTGGCCAGCGTTCGGCCAGCATCGGTTCGACCGACCTGTCCGATGCCGCGCTGGAGGAACTGGCCAGCCGGGCGGTGGCGATGGCCCGCCTCGCGCCAGAGGATCGCTTCGCCGGGCTTGCCCCCGAGGAATTGCTGGCGCGCAGCTGGCCGACCGATCTTGACCTGTCCGATCCGGTTGAACCCGATCCCGAAGCCCTGCGCCAAACCGCCCTGGCGGCCGAGGACGCGGCGCGCGCGGTGGCCGGGGTGACCAACAGCGAGGGCGCCGGGGTCGGATGCGGGCAGGCGGTGGCGGCACTGGCCACCAGCCATGGCTTTGCCGGGGCCTATTCGGCCACCAGCCATTCGCTCAGCGCCTCGGTGGTGGCGGGCGAAGGCGCGGCGATGCAGCGTGACTACGCCTGGCGCGCCGCGCGCCACCGCGCCGATCTGCTCGATCCGGCGGAAATCGGCCGGATGGCCGGCGAACGCGCGGTAGCCCGGCTGAACCCCGGCCGGGTCAAGAGCGGGCCAATGCCGGTGGTCTTCGATCCGCGGGTGGGCGGCAGCCTGCTGGGCCATCTGGTGGGCGCGATCAACGGCCCGGCGGTGGCCCGGCGCGCCAGCTTCCTGATTGGCAAGGAAGGCGCCCAGCTGTTCGCCCCCGGCATCCGCGTGGTCGACGATCCGCTGCGCCGGCGCGGCCTGCGGTCGCGCCCCTTCGATGGCGAGGGCCTGCCGACCGCACCGCGCGACCTGATCGCCGATGGCCGGCTGACCGGCTGGTTGCTCGATTGCGCCAGCGCCCGCCAGCTGGGCCTGGCCCCCACCGGCCATGCCGCGCGGGGCGGATCGGGGGCGCCGATGGTCTCGGTCACCAACCTGCACCTCGCCGCCGGCAACCTCGGCGTCAGCGACCTGATCGCCGACATTGCCGAGGGGGTCTATGTGACCGAACTGATCGGGCAGGGGGTCAGCACCGTGACCGGCGATTACAGCCGCGGCGCGGCGGGCTTCCGCATCGTCAACGGCGCGCTGGCCGGCCCGGTGGCCGAGATCACCATTGCCGGCACACTGGGCGAGATGTTCGCCCGGTTGACGCCCGCCGACGATCTCGAATGGCACCGCGCGATCAACGTCCCCACTATCCGCATCGACGGGATGATGGTGGCGGGGGAATAGCCGCTGGTTATTGCGCCGCCTGGTAACGGGCGATGCAGTCCAGCACCACCTTGCGCGCATCGTCGGCATCGCCCCACTTGCCGACCCGGACCCATTTTTCGGCCTCCAGATCCTTGTAGTGGGTGAAGAAGTGCTCGATCTGGGCCAGCACGATGCTGGGCAGATCCTTGCGTTCGCCGACGTCGGAATAATAGGGGAAGGTCGAATCGACCGGCACGCAGATCAGCTTTTCGTCGCCGCCGTGCTCGTCCTCCAGGTTCAGCACCCCGATCGGCCGGGCCCGCACCACGCAGCCCGGAACGAAGGGGCTGCGCGCGATCACCAGCGCATCCAGCGGATCGCCATCGTCCGACAGGGTGTGCGGAATGAAGCCATAGTTGGCCGGATAGCGCATCGGGGTGTGCAGGATGCGATCGACGAACAGCGCGCCGCTGGCCTTGTCGAACTCGTATTTTACCGGCTCGCCGCCCACCGGCACTTCGATGATGACGTTCAGGCTCTCGGGCGGGTTGTCACCCACGGGGATCAGGTCGATGTTCATGGGGCGGCCACTAGCTGCGACTATGCTGCATTGCAATAAGACTTAAGCCGTAACTAGCCCCCGGCCGTGACGTTGATGGTGAAGGCCAGCACGATCAGGTTGTAGAAGAAGGCCGCCGCGCCGTGCACCACCGCCACCCGGCGGATATCGGCGCGGGTCAGCTCGACGTCGGAGGTGGCAAAGGCCATGCCGATGGTCAGCGCAAAATAGATGAAATCCCAGAAGACCGGGCAGTGCGGCTCCGCATCGCTGCCATGCGGGCGCGGAAAGTTCAGCCCGCCCTCTTCGCTGCCCCGGTAGTACATGTGGGCGTAGTGCAGCGCATAGATCAGGTTCGAAAAGACCCAGGCCACCACCAGGCTGCCCAGCACCAGCAGCATCGCCCACATGTGCGCCGGGCCGGAATCGTGGCGGGCGTGGGGCAGTTCGATCACCACCGCGGTCACGATCACCACCATCAGCAGGCTGGAGAGCATCAGCATCCCCAGCCGGCCTGAATCGTTGGCGCGGGCGTGGGCCCGCATCTGCCCGGGGGTATGGTCGCGGGTCAGCCGCCACAGCGAGGCGGCAAAGGCCAGCGCGGCGGCATCGAACCCCACCAGCACCGCCTGGCTCCACCGTTCGACCAGCGGCCCGGCGGCCAGCGTCACCGCCGGCAACAGCACCAGAAAGGCGATGAAACGCGCTGGCAGCGGCCAGTGGCGGTGGGGATGGGGCAGGTCACTCATGGCGTGGCGGGGCGGCGCGGGGCGAGCAGGGCGTCGAGCCCGGCCTGGCCCTTGCCCACCTTTTCCAGCCACGGCCAGCGCAGCCCGTCGTGGTAATCGAGGCTCACCATCCGCACCTTGTCGCCGCGCTGGACGATCAGTTCGATGGCCTTGCCGCTACCCTTGGCCTGGGTGATCGCCGTCTTGATCGCATCGGCATCGTAGGTCTGGCCGTTGACCGCGAGGATTTTCGCACCGTTGACCAGCCCGGCGTTGAAGGCCGGGCCATCCCAGCGGGTCGCAGTCACCTTGCCGTCGCGGTCAAGGCTGACGCCGATCGAATGGAACAGGTTCAGGCTCTTGCCGCCGCGTCCCTTGTCATAGGGGTTGGGTTCTTCCTTCCACACCAGCCGATAGCCGCCCTTGTCGATCCCGTTCAGCGGCACGGGCTGGCCGGGGGTGTTGATGCGGGTCGTGACGAAGCTGGCCCAGTCGTAGGGGTAGATGGCGTTCAGTGCCTTGGCGACATCCTCGAACTCGTAGGTCACCTCGCCGAAGTCGCCGTCCTTCACCCCGAAGAACAGCTTGGCGAAATCGTCGAGGCCCTTGGCCCCCTTGGTGCCTTCGCGGATGATCTGGTCAGCCTCCAGCCAGACCAGCGCGCCCTCGGTATAATAGTCCTCGTTGCGGTCGAGGCTGGCGAAGGGTTTGGCGCGGCGGCCGGCGATGGTCGGGTCGTGGCCGGTATCTTCCACGCTGCGCCAGCCCCGCCCGGGCCACTGGGTGTAGAGCCCGGCATAGTTGGCGAACATCCCCAGCACCGCGTCCTTGGTCTGCAGGCCCGATCGCGCCGCCAGCACCAGCCCCCAGAACTGGTTCTGTCCTTCATAGACCCACAGCAGGTTGCCCTGCATCGGCTGGCGATAGTCCGGGGTCCAGAGCTTTGCCGGGCGGCGGAACTTGCCATCCCAGCTGTGGCTGAATTCGTGCGCGACGACGTTGCGATCCCAGTCCATCGCCGCCCAGTCGACCAGCGCGCGCGGCTCCATGCTGTTCTCGCTCGAGCGGTGGTGCTCCAGCCCGATCCCGCCCATCCGCTCGGTCAGCGCCAGCAGCAGGTCGTAGTGGTCGAAATGATGGCTGCCATAGGCCGCCAGCCCTTCCTCGACCAGCGCGCGGAAGGTGCCGAGATGCTCGGGCGTGATCGCCAGGTCGGCCGGCTTGTCGGCCATCAGGTCAAGGCTGACATTGTGGCCCAGATCGAACCGCCTGAAGTTCGCCCCGGCGAAGATCGGCGAATCGAGCAGCACTTCGTAATCGGTCTCGGCCCAGCTCGCCCGGTTGCCGACCTGCACCTTGCCATCCAGCGCACTGGCCACCTGCCAGCCGGCGGGGAAGGTCACGCTGGGCTTCACCCGGATCTGCCGCACATAGTGCCCGGCGGGATACAGGCTCATCGCATCCCATTGCAGGTTCAGCATTTCCTGCGTCATGGTGATCCGCCCTTCGGAGCTTTGCAGCGGCGAGGTGTCGATGAATTTCGCCACCACCGCCCTGGCACCGGCCGGCACCTCGACATGGAAGGCGTGAACCTCGACCGGGTCGCGGTGCCAGGCCAGCGGCTTGCCATCGGCGAAGAAATGCACGTCGACCAGCTGCGACAGCGGCCCGCTGGGCGAATGGTGGCCGGGGATCCATTGCGGGTGCAGCAGGGTCAGCCGGGTGGTGCCGGGGGCGACGGGGATGGTCTCGGTCACGCGGTAGGCGGCGCGTTCGGTGTCGCTGGCGTCGATCTCCAGCGTGATCGGCCCGCCGGGATAGGCCACGTCCTTGGCGTCGGGCACCCTCGGCACGATCGGCACCGCCATCGGCTTGGCCCGCGTATCGGCGGCACTCTCGGCCATGACAGGTTGCGCGAACAGGGCGAGGGCGGCGGTGCCGGCAAGCAGGGCTTTGATCATCCCCCCACCATGCATGGCGGCGCGCATGCTTGCAAGGCGGGGGGTGGGGGGGTAAGCGGCGCGCCACGGCAGGAAACGCGAAACATCATGAGCAAGATCGAGACCCCCCAGGCGATCCGCGGCACGCAGGATATCTTCGGCCCCGATGCCGAGGCCTTTGCCCACGTGGTCGAGACTTTCGAGCGGGTGAGGAAGCTATACCGCTTCCGCCGGGTGGAAATGCCGGTGTTCGAAAAGACCGCGGTGTTCAGCCGCAGCTTGGGCGAAACCACCGATGTCGTTTCCAAGGAGATGTATTCGTTCGAGGATCGCGGCGGCGAATCGCTGACCCTGCGGCCCGAATTCACCGCCGGCCTGTGCCGCGCCTACCTGACGAATGGCTGGCAGCAGCACGCCCCGGTCAAGCTGGCCACCCACGGCCCGCTGTTCCGCTATGAACGCCCGCAAAAGGGCCGCTATCGCCAGTTCCACCAGCTGGATGCCGAGATCATCGGCGCGGCCGAGCCGCTGGCCGACGTCGAATTGCTGTGCCTGGCGGATCAGCTGCTGAAGGAACTGGGCATCGCCGACGGGGTGACGCTGCAGCTGAACACGCTGGGCGATGCCGCCAGCCGCGAGGCCTGGCGCGCCGCGCTGATCGAGCACTTCCGCGCCCACAAGGATGCCCTCAGCGAAGACAGTCAGGAACGGCTGGAAAAGAACCCGCTGCGCATCCTCGACAGCAAGGACCCGCGCGACAGGGTGTTCACCGCCGATGCCCCGCTGATCGACCAGTTCCTGAGCAGCGAAGCGCAGGACTTTTTCGGTAAGGTCACCGCCGGGCTCGATGCCGCCGGCGTCAGCTGGACCCGCGCCCCGACCCTGGTGCGCGGCCTCGACTACTATCGCCACACCGCCTTCGAATTCGTCACCGACCGGCTGGGCGCGCAAGGCACCGTGCTGGGCGGCGGGCGTTACGATGGCCTGATCGAAACGCTGGGCGGGGCGCACACCCCGGCCGTGGGCTGGGCAGCCGGGGTTGAGCGGCTGGCGATGCTGGTGGGGGATGCTGGGCGCCTTGCGGAGGCGCCGCTTGATGTCGTGATCGCAGTTGAGGATGATGCGTTGTTGGCGGCGGCAATGGGCGGGCTTGCCGCGCTGCGTCGCGCCGGGTTTGCTGCTGATATCGTGGCTACAGGTTCGCCGCGTAAGCGGTTCGACAAGGCGGGCAAGATGGGCGCCTGTGTGCTGGTTTCGGTGGCGTCGCGGGATGGAACGCAGTTTTTCAATTGGCGTGCGTCCGCTGAACATGCGCGCCGCGATGAAATGGTCAGCGTTTTTGAGCGTGCCGTCGCTGCCGCATGAGCGTCTCCGATCAACGCCTTGCCCAGATCGCCGCGCGCTTTGCCGAGCTTGAGGCACGGCTGGCTTCGGGCACGCTGGAGGGGGCCGATTTCGTCGCCGCCAGCCGCGACTATGCCGAGCTGGAACCGGTGGCCAAGGCCGCCGATGCGGTGCGCTCGATGCGCGCGGAGATTGCCAGCCTTGCCACACTCGATGATCCCGAGATGCGCGAGCTGGCCGAGGAAGAGCTGGCCCGGCTGAAGGCCGCGCTGCCCGGGGCGGAGCACGCGCTCGCCATCGCCATGCTGCCCCGCGACAGTGCCGATGCCCGCCCCGCAATGCTCGAAATCCGTGCCGGGACCGGGGGCGACGAAGCCGCGCTGTTCGCCGCTGATCTCTACCGGATGTACGAGCGTTACGCTGCCGAACAGGGCTGGCGGGTCGAGCTGGTCAGCGCCAATGCCAGCGATGTCGGCGGGTTCAAGGAAGTGGTCGCCAACGTTGCCGGCAGCGGGGTCTTTGCCAAGCTGAAGTTCGAAAGCGGGGTGCACCGCGTGCAGCGCGTGCCGGTCACCGAGAGCGGGGGGCGGATCCACACCAGCGCCGCCACCGTTGCCGTGCTGCCCGAGCCCGATGAGGTTGACGTGGCGATCGAGGACAAGGACCTCAAGATCGACATCTACCGGGCCAGCGGTGCCGGCGGCCAGCACGTCAACACCACCGATTCGGCGGTGCGGATCACCCATCTGCCCAGCGGGCTGGTGGTGATCTGCCAGGACGAGCGCAGCCAGCACAAGAACCGCGCCCGGGCGATGCAGGTGCTGCGCGCCCGGCTCTACGAAAAGCTGCGCGACGAGGCGCAGGGCGAGGAAGCGGCGGCGCGCAAGGCGATGGTCGGCAGCGGCGACCGCAGCGAACGCATCCGCACCTACAACTTCCCGCAGGGGCGGGTGACCGACCACCGCATCAACCTGACGCTGCACCGCCTGCCGGAAATCCTCGAAGGCCCCGGGCTGGGCGAACTGATCAGCGCCCTGCAGGCCGAGGATCAGGCCAAGCGGCTGGCGGCGATTGGTGAGTGAGGCCGGGCGCGGCATGAACGCCGGCGCGGCGATCCGCGCGGCGGCAGAGTGCCTGGCGCAAACCAGCGACACCGCCCGGCTCGATGCCGAACTGCTGATGGCCCATGCCCTGGGGGTAAGCCGGGGCGACCTGCTGCTGCGCCACATGGCCGACCCGGCGCCCGATATGTTTGCCGCTCTGGTCGAACGCCGCGCGGCGCACGAGCCGGTGGCCTACATCCTTGGCGAACAGGAATTCTTCGGTCTGCCGTTCCGCGTCACCCCGGACGTGCTGATCCCGCGCGGGGATAGCGAGGTGCTGGTCGAGGCTGCCATGGCGGCACGGCCCGGGGCCTCCACGGTGCTCGATTGCGGCACCGGATCGGGGGCGCTGCTGCTCGCCCTACTGGCCCAGCTGCCGCAGGCGCGGGGGCTGGGCATCGATCGTTCTTCAGCGGCGCTGGCCGTGGCGGCGGACAATGCCGCGCGGCTGGGGCTGGCGGACCGGGCCACGATGCGGCTGGCCGATTGGGACGCGCCGGGCTGGGCCGATGGCCTGGGCCGGTTTGACCTGATCCTTGCCAACCCGCCCTATGTCGAAGATGCGGCGGAACTCGCCCCCTCGGTCCGCGCGCACGAGCCGGCGGGGGCGCTGTTCGCCGGGGCCGAGGGGCTCGATGCCTATCGCGTGCTGGTGCCGCAATTGCCCGGCCTGTTGGCCCCCGGCGGGGTGGCGATGGTCGAGATCGGCCATGCCCAGGCCGGGGCGGTGGCGGCGATTGGCGCGGCGGCCGGGCTGGCCAGCCGCCTGCACCGCGATCTGGCCGGGCGGGCACGGGTTCTGGAAATGTGGACGAATTAAGAATCCGCTTGGCAATCGGTGCTATGCTCCGCTAAGCGAAAGTCAGGTCAGCCGATGGAGGTCCATCCCGTCCGGCCGGCCCCAGCTCCAGCATTTGCATAGGGCCCGTCAGCGGCATGGGTGTTTGTGACAGGTGCCGGCGGGCAGCCGTGGCGGCTGCGCGGTATCGATGGCCAAGCCACCCCGAAAGCGGGCGGAACGGGTTAGGGAACTCGCACCCTTGAACAACAATCGCAATAACAACCGCCGGCGCGGCCGGGGCAACAACAACCGCCAGCAGGGCAACGGCCAGCACGTCAACCGGATCGACAGCCGGGCGCGCGGCAATGCCCCGCAGCTGCTGGAAAAGTACCGCAAGCTGGCGCACGATGCCCATCTGAACGGCGATCGGGTTCAGGCCGAATATTACCTGCAGTTCGCCGATCACTATTTCCGGGTGATCGCCGATACGCGCCAGCGCCAGGAAGAGCAGCGGATGCGCCGCGACGAGCGCTGGCAGGAAGGCGCCGAGCCTTACCGCGACGATGCCGAAGACAGCGGCGATTTCTCGGTCGAGAGCGATTTCCCCAACTTCGACCAGCCGGTCTACACCCGCCGCGAGCGCGAGGAACGCCCCCGGGACGAGCGCCCCAGGGATGACCGGCCGCGCGAGGATCGCCAGCGTGAAGATCGCCCGCGCGACGACCGTCAGCGCGAAGATCGCCCCCGCCGCGAGGAGCGTGCCGAGGCCGATGCCGCCCCGGCCGACGCCGAGGGCAACGTCTACGAGCCGGCGGAAAACCCCTTCCTGCGTGACAACCGCAGCGGCGGGCGCGGCCTGCGCCCGCGCCGCGAGGGTAACCGGGGTGATGGCAACCGGAGCGATGGCGCCCGCAACGAACGCGGGCGCGATGCCGCTGCGGCTGATGCCGCGCCGCAGGGGCTCGATCCTTCCAGCCTGCCGCCCTCGATCTCGGCCCCGCGCGAGGATGCCGAGGAGCCTGCTCCGCGCCGCAAGCCGCGCCGCAAGCCGGCGGGTGACGGGGCGGGCGAGGCGCTCGAAACCGTCTCCTGATCCGGCGTTCCGGCGCGATCGTTCGTGGCCAGCGCAACCTTGGCTGACCGGCTGGCGGCGCTGGGCCTCACCATGTTGCGCCATGATCGCTGGCTGGCCCCCGCGCTGGGGCTGCTTGCCGCCTGCGGGTTCCAGCCGCTGGCGCTATGGCCGGCCACCTTGCTGGGCCTTGCCGGGCTGATCGCGCTGGTTGCCGCGGCGCCCGGCTGGCGCCGGGCCGCGCTGCTGGGCTGGCTGTGGGGGCTGGGCCACTTCACCCTGGGCAACAACTGGATCGCCGCCGCCTTCACCTTTCAGGCCAAGATGGCCTGGTGGCTGGGCTGGCTGGCGGTGCCGGGGCTGGCGCTGTACCTCGCGGTCTATCCGGCGCTGGCCACCGTGGTCGGCTGGCGGTTCCGTGCCCGGCCGCTGGCCATGCTGCCCGCCTTCGCCGGGGCGTGGATCGTCAGCGAATGGGCCCGCGGCTGGGTCTTTACCGGTTTTGCCTGGAACCCGCTGGGCGTGGTGGCGCTGGGCCCCTTCGCCCGGCCCGGCCTGGCCAGCCTGGCGCCTTGGCTGGGCACCTACGGCCTTTCCGGGCTGGTTGCCTTGCTGGGCTGCTGCTGGTGGCTGGCCGCCCGCCCCGGTCCGCGCGGCGCCCGGCTGGTGCTGGCGCTGGCGCCGGTGGTGGCGATGCTGCTGCCCGGCGCGGCGCCGCTGGCCGGCGGGCACGATGGCGTGCCCTATACCCTGGTGCAGCCGAATATTGCCGAAGACCGGTTGAACGATCCGGCCAATTACGAGAACCAGTTCATTGCCACCGCGCTGCTGTCCTTGCCGCGCAACGGTGCGCGGCGGCTGGTGCTGTGGCCCGAAAGCGGGGTGCCCGACTATCTGCGCCCCGGCTATCCCGCCTACATCTATCGCGCCACCACCTATGCCGGCGATCCGGTGCTGGCCCGCTGGCGGATCGGGCGGGTGATCGGCCCCGCCAGCCTGTTGCTGACCGGCACGGCCGACCTTTCCGTTTCCCCGCAGGGCGAGGTGACCGCCGCGCGCAACGTGGTCACCGCGCTGGATGGCGCCGGGGCGATTCGCGGCTCCTATGCCAAAGCGCATCTGGTGCCCTATGGCGAATATCTGCCGCTGCGTGGCCTGCTGGCCCCGCTGGGGATCGATCGGCTGGTGCCTGGTGACATGGATTTCTCGCCCGGCCCCGGCCCGCGCACCCTCGATCTGGGGCCATGGGGCAAGGCCGGGGTACAGATCTGCTATGAAATCGTCTTTTCGGGCAAGGTGGTCGATCGCACCCACCGTCCGGACTTCATCTTCAATCCCAGCAATGATGGCTGGTTCGGCAGCTGGGGCCCGCCGCAGCACCTGGCGCAGGCGCGGCTGCGGGCGATCGAGGAAGGACTGCCAGTGCTGCGGGCCACGGTCAGCGGGATCAGCGCGGTGATCGAGGCCGATGGCCGGGTGCGATCCTCGCTGCCGTGGGGCCGGGCCGGGCGGCTTGACGGGCGTCTGCCGGCAGCGCTGCCACCCACCCTATTCGCCCGGTTCGGCAATGTGCTTCCGCTTGGGACAGCGATAGGACTTCTTGCGCTGGCCATGCTTGCCATGCGGCGCCGGCGCGGCTACGGGGTGATCACATAAAGATTGCTTTATATCGGTAGGAAGCTATGCGTAACGATTATCTCTTCACCTCGGAAAGCGTTTCGGAAGGACACCCCGACAAGGTTGCCGATCAGATTTCGGATGCGATCGTAGATCTGTTCCTGGCCAAGGATCCCGAGGCGCGGATCGCCTGCGAGACGCTGACCACCACCCAGCTGGTGGTGCTGGCCGGGGAAATCCGCTGCAAGGGCGTTTATGAAGACGGTGCCTGGGTCCCCGGCGCGCAGGAAGAGATCGAGGCGACCGTGCGCCGCACGGTGAAGGAAATCGGCTACGAGCAGGACGGGTTCCACTGGGAACGCCTTGAATTCATCAATCGCCTGCACGGCCAGTCGGCGCATATCGCCCAGGGCGTCGATGCCAATGCCAACAAGGACGAAGGCGCGGGCGATCAGGGGATCATGTTCGGTTACGCCACCGACGAAACCCCCGACCTGATGCCGGCTACGCTCTACTACAGCCACAAGATCCTCGAGCGGATGGCGGCCGATCGCCATTCGGGCGCGGCCCCCTTCCTCGAGCCCGATGCCAAGAGCCAGGTGACCCTGCGTTACGAGGGCAGCCTGCCGGTGGCGGCGACGGCGGTGGTGGTCTCCACCCAGCACGCCCCGGGCTATGACGAGGGCGAGAACGAGGCCGAGCTACACGCCTATGTGAAGCGCGTGGTTTCCGAGGTGATCCCCCCGGTGCTGCTGCGCGACACCAAGTATTACATCAACCCGACCGGCAGCTTCGAGATCGGCGGGCCGGATGGTGACGCCGGGCTTACCGGGCGCAAGATCATCGTCGATACCTATGGTGGTGCCGCGCCTCACGGCGGCGGGGCCTTCAGCGGCAAGGATCCGACCAAGGTTGACCGTTCGGCGGCCTATATCACCCGCTACCTCGCCAAGAACGTGGTCGCGGCCGGGCTGGCCACGCGCTGCACGATCCAGATCGCCTATGCGATCGGCGTGTCGCAGCCGCTGTCGCTCTATGTCGATACCCACGACACCGGCACCGTGGCGGAAGACAAGATCGAGGCGGCGATCCTGGCGCTGCCGCGGCTGGGCGGGCTGACCCCGCGCGCGATCCGCACCCACCTTGGACTGAACCGCCCGATCTATCGCAAGACCGCGGCCTATGGCCATTTCGGTCGCAAGCCGGAAGGCGACCTGTTCCCGTGGGAACGGCTGGATCTGGTCGACGAGCTGAAGGGTGTGCTCGGGGTCGATTGACCTCGATCATTGCGCGACTCAGGCTGCGGGTGTGAACTCCTCTGGCATCTAGCCAAAGGAGCCCCCCATGCGTTCGATCCTTGTCCTGGCTGACCGGACTGCCGCCAGCCCCGCCCGCCTTGAAACCGCCCTGTCGCTGGCCCGCGCCTACGACGGGCACCTCAGTGTGCTGATCGACACCCCGGTGGCGCGCTACATGTCGGTCGACGCGATGGGCGGCAGCTACATTGCCGCCGACGCGATCCGCGAAGCGCTGGAACGCGACGACGTCTTCGCCGCCGAGATCAAGGAACGGCTGGCGCGCGAGGACGTGCCGTTCGACGTGATGCGCGGCGAGGAAGAGCCGGTCGACGCCCTGCTCGAATGCGTGCGCCTGTCGGACCTGCTGGTGCTGTCGCACGGCTGTGATTTCGCCGGCGAGGTGGCGATTTCGGCGCATGTGCCGGTGCTGCTGGTGCCCCCGGCAGCAGGGGCGGGCGGCCTTGCCGTGCCCTTTGAACGGGCCTGCGTGGGCTGGGACGGGGGCGAGGCGGCGGCCGTGGCCTTGCGTGCCGCCATTCCGGTGCTGGCCCGGGCCAGCGAGGTGCACGTCATCACCGTGGCGGAAAAGAGCGGCGGCTATCCCTCGACCGAGGCACTGGCCTACCTCTCGCGACACGGGATCAAGGCCGAACTGCACGAGGAAAGCCGCGTCGGTTCGACTGAGGAAACGCTGGCGGCGACGGTCGCCCGGCTGCAGGGCCAGCTGCTGGTGATGGGCGCCTATGGGCGCAGCCGGATGCGCGAATTCCTGTTCGGCGGCGTGACCCGCTACTTCCTGACCGAGCCCAGGGCCCCCGCGCTGCTGATGGCCCGCTGATCGCCCGGATCGTGTTGCGATGCAGCACTTTAGGGCATGCATGCGATCGATGCATGCGTAATGGCGGGTTGGCTGTTCTCTAAGTTACTGAAAAACAATCTTGATGCATTTACATCAATTTCAGTTGCAAACAACGCAACCGTGATTGGCCTTTTCGCACTTGCACAATCAGGGGGGCGAATCCATATAGAGGGGGCCTTTCAGGCATCCTCTCCCAAAACTCCCAAGGCCCGGCCGGCAACGTCCGGGCCTTTTTTTGTCCGCAATCCGCAGGCCCTGCTCAGGGCGGGCTTTCAGTGCCCCTTGTGCGGGCGCACCACCGCCGCATCGCGGCACAGCGCCTCGGGCATTTCAGTGCGCAGCCATTCCAGCATGCCTTCGCGCATCGCCAGCCGCAGGTCGGCCAGCCGCGCGGGATCGGAGGCGCTCATCCACAGGGTGATCTCGACCATCCCGACCTTGGCGTCGGTCACCATCAGCCAGGCGCTGCGCCCATCCCATTCGGGGCGATCGCCCAGCAGCTTTTCGAACCCGGCGCGCAGTGGGGCGATCGGGGTGCCGGGGCGGACGGGAAAGATCACCGTGCCGATGATCCCTTCGGCGCGGGTCCAGTTCTGGAAATGCGAATCGAGGAACCGGGTGGTCGGCACGATCACCCGCCGTTCGTCGAGCGTCCGTACCACCACGTAGGACAGGCGGATTTCCTCGACCCGGCCGGCCTCGCCTTCAACCACCACATAGTCGCCGATCCGGATCGGCTCGGTCAGCGCGATCTGCAGCCCGGCGATCAGCGATTTCAGCGCCGGCTGGGCGGCGGCACCCACCGCCAGGCCCAGCAGCGAGGCCGAGGCGAGCAGGGTGGCGCCGATATGCCGCACCCCGGGCACCCGCAGCAGCACCAGCGCCAGGGTGAAGACCACGATCATCGCCCCGGCCGAGCGCGACAGCAGCGTCACCCGGGTATGCAGGCTGCGCGCCGCCTGTTCGGCATCGTTGCCGCTGGTATGCCGCGCCTCGACCAGCTCGCCGAAGCATTTGACCGCGGCGTAGAGGCTCCAGCCGAACAGCGCGGGCAGGGCGAAGCGCGCCACCGGCTCCCACAGGTTGGTGAACAGGCGGTTCTCGCTATCGCCCAGCGACCAGGCCAGCGCCACCGCCAGCAACCGCGTCGGCAGCCCCAGCCGGCGCCGGACCACGGCGCGCTCTTCGGGTTCGCTGCCGGCCAGCACCCGCAGCACCAGCCGGAAGGCCAGCCAGTGCAGCGCCAGCGCCAGCACGGCCAGGGTGCCGGCGACGGTGGCGGCGTGCGACAGCCGGCCTGACCAGTGGCGCAATTCATCGAGCGTCGGCAACTGGTCGGGATCGAGCGCCGCGGCGGGCAGGGCCTTTTGCAGCGTCGCGCCGACCGTGGTGGTGGTCGAACTGGTGATCAAGGCTATCAATGCGCGGCTCCCCAGCTGGCCCCGGCGCCGATCTCGACTTCCAGCGGCACGCTCAAGGCCACGGCGGGCAGGGCCGCCTCGGCCATCACCTTGCGGATCACCGCGCTGGCGGCGGCGACATCGGCTTCGGGCAGTTCGAAGACCAGTTCGTCGTGCACCTGCAGCAGCATCTTCACCCCGCGCAGCCCGGCTTCGGCCAGCGCGACTTCCATCCGCGCCATCGCCCGCTTGATGATGTCGGCGCTGGTGCCCTGGATGGGGGCGTTGATCGCGGCGCGTTCGCTGCCCTGGCGTTCCATCTGGTTAGGCGCGCTGATCCGGGGGAACCAGCATTTGCGGCCGAACAGCGTTTCCGAATAGCCGCGCTCGCGCACCGAGCTCAGCGTTTCGTGGATGTAGCGCTGGATGCCGGGGAAGCGTTCGAAATAGCGGTCGATCAGCGCCTGCGCCTCGTCGGCCGGGCAGCCCAGCCGCGCGGCCAGCCCCCAGCGCGAAATGCCGTAGAGGATGGCGAAGTTGATCGTCTTGGCCCGGGCGCGGGCATCGCGGGTTACTTCGCCGAACAGTTCCTGAGCGGTGCGGCTGTGGATGTCGGCCCCCGCTGCGAAGGCCTCCTTCAGCGCGGGTACGTCGGCCATGTGGGCGGCAAGGCGCAGCTCGATCTGGCTGTAGTCCGCCGCCAGCAACACATGGCCCGGCTCGGCGACGAAGCAGTCGCGGATCTGGCGGCCAATTTCGGTGCGGATCGGGATGTTCTGGAGGTTCGGCTCGGTGCTGGACAGCCGCCCGGTCTGCGCCCCGACCAGGCTGTAGCTGGTGTGGACCCGCCCGGTCCTGGGGTTGATCGCCGCCTGTAGCGCCTCGGTATAGGTGCTGCGCAGCTTCGACAGTTGCCGCCAGTCGAGCACCCGCGCCGCCAGCTCCACCCCGTCTGCCGCCAGCGCTTCCAGCACCGACTGGTCGGTCGAATACTGGCCGCTCTTGCCCTTCTTGCCGCCTTTCAGCCCCAGCTTGTCGAACAGGATCTCGCCCAGTTGCTTGGGGCTGCCGACGGTGAAGGCCTGCCCGGCCAGCCCGTGGATCTCGCCTTCCAGCTCGGCGATCCGCTGGGCAAAGGTTGCCGACAGCCCAGCCAGCCGCTCGCGGTCAACCTTGATCCCGCGCCGCTCCATCCCCGCCACCACCGCAACCAGCGGGCGGTCGACCCGTTCGTAGATCCGGGTCGCGCCTTCTTCGGCCAACCGGGGCTTGAGCAGGGCATGGAGCCGCCAGGTCACCTCGGCATCCTCGGCGGCGTACTGGGTGGCGCGGTCCAGCGGCACTTCGGCGAAGGAAATGGCGCCCTTGCCGCTGCCGCACACTTCCTTGAAAGCGATGCAGGTATGGCCAAGGTGGCGCTGGGCCAGCTCGTCCATCCCGTGGCCGCCCCCGATGCCGTCTTCCTGCCGCCCGGCATCAAGGTCGAAGCTGATCACCATGGTGTCGTCGATTGGCGCCACCGTGATGCCGTGCTGGGCCAGCACATTGACGTCGTACTTGGCGTTGTGGCCCACCTTCAGCACCGCATCGCTTTCCAGCAGCGGCTTCAGCCGGGCCAGCGCCGTGGCGCGGTCCACCTGCACCGGCACCTCGGCAAACATGTCGCCGCCGCGATGGCCCAGCGGGATGTAGCAGGCCTGCCCTGGCCCGGTGGCGAGGCTGATCCCCACCAGCTCGCCGGTCACCGCATCCAGCGCGGCGGTCTCGGTGTCGAAGGCCACCAGCCGCGCATTGCCGGCCCGTTCGATCCAGCGATCCAGCGCGTCGAGCGACTGGACGCATTCGTAAGCCGCGCGGTCGATCGCCGGGCCCTGGGGCAGGCTTTGCCGCGCCGCGCCGGCGCTGGGGGCGGCGCTGGCGGTGACGGGCCTGGCCGGGTGCAGCTGGGTGGCCCGCTCGGGGCTGCCGGCGCCGGTGCCCAGCCGCTTCAGCAGGCTGGTAAAGCCGTGCTCGCCCAGAAAGGCGGCCAGCGGCTCGGGCGGGATCGCCGAAAGCTCGAAAGCCTCCAGCGGCAGCGGCAGGGGGGCATCTTCCTTCAGTGCCACGAGGCGGCGCGACAAGCGGGCCATCTCGGCCTGCTCGATCAGGCTGTCGCGCAATTTGCCCGGCTTCATGTCGGGCGCGGCGGCCAATGCGGCTTCCAGGCTGCCATGTTCCTGGATCAGCTTGGTCGCCGTCTTGGGGCCGATCCCGCGAATGCCCGGGACATTGTCGACCGCATCGCCCATCAGCGCCAGCACGTCGCCCACCAGTTCGGGCGGCACGCCGAATTTCTCGACCACTTCGGGAATGTCGATCCGGACATTCTTCATCGTATCGAGCATGTCGACGTAGCCCGCGCCCTCCGGGCCGACGAGCTGCATCAGGTCCTTGTCGGAGGAGACGATCGTCACCTTCCAGCCGCGCGCGGCGGCGGCGCGGGCGTAGGAGGCGATCAGGTCGTCGGCCTCCAGCCCCGCTTCCTCGATGCAGGGCAGCGAAAAGGCGCGGGTGGCGTCACGCACCAGCGGGAATTGCGGCACCAGGTCTTCCGGGGCAGGGGGGCGGTTGGCCTTGTACTGATCGTAAAGCTCATTGCGGAAAGAGGTGCCGGCCTTGTCGAGGATCACTCCCAGGTGAGTCGGGCCATCGGCCTTGTGGAGATCCTCGGCCAGCTTCCACAGCATGGTGGTATAGCCATAGACCGCGCCAACCGGGGTGCCGGCCGGGTTGGTCAGCGGCGGCAGGCGGTGATAGGCGCGGAAAATATAGGCAGATCCATCGACCAGATAGAGGTGCGGGGGGCTGGCGGGGGCGGCTTGATCCATCGCCCGGCTCATAGAATCACTTGGCCGCCGGGGGAAGGCGCGGGCGGCACGGGGCTGGTGATTCGGCGCCCAAAATGGCGTGATGACGGACAAAATTGCACGATTTTCCCCGGAAAATCGTAGTTAAGCAGGTCTTGCAGCGACTAGCGCTTGCATCGCGCCGCCAAGCTGATTATTTGGGCCGTGAAGTCTACCCCAGCGGTAGGCTTTCCGCTCGTTGCCGCGCGCCACGTGGGCCTCCACGGACGCACGCCAAGCACCGCGCGTGGATCCACTCGCTGTTCAAGGAATACCATAGATGCGCAAGATCGTTCTCGCTGCCGCCGTCGCCGGCGCCGCTCTCTCGCTCTCGGCTTGCTCGAAGGGCGCTGATGCCGCTTCGTCGGCTGCTTCGGACGCCGCTTCGGCTGCTTCGGACGCCGGTTCGGCTGCCGCTTCGGCTGCTTCGGACGCCGGTTCGTCGGCTGCTTCGGCCGCCGGTTCGGCCGCTTCGGCCGCTGCCGACGCCGCTGGCTCGGCCGCCGGTTCGGCTGCCAAGATGTAATCTTCGCCACTGGCGAAAGATTGCTGAAGGATTGGGCGCGTGGGGGAAACCCCACGCGCCTTTTCTTTGGTCTGCTTAAGGGCGCGCGCGCAGGCAAGGCGGCACCGCGCCGCCGGTGCGCGGCAGGGTCAGCGTCGGTTGGGGTGCCGGATGGCCGGGCCGTGCCCGCCTAGCGGGTGCCGTTGGGGCTGAAGGCCTGGCTTTCGGGATGATAGTCGTCGAAGATCGCGCGGGCGATGCTGGCGATCCGCGAGTCCCGCCCGGCATGGGTGCCCTGACCCGTAACATAGATCGCCACTGCCACCGGGTGCCCATCCACGGTGCGGAAGATCCCCACATCGCTCGAGGTGTTCGACAGGGTGCCGGTCTTGTGCCCGATCATCGCGGTTTCGGGCAGCAGCGCACGGATGCGGTGGGTGCCAGTGCGGCAGCGGCTCATCGCCCCCAGCAGCACGTCGCGGCTGGCGGCGCTCAGCCATTCGCCACGGTAAAGCCCGGCCAGCAGCCGGGTCATCGCCAGCGGGGTGGTGCTGTCGCGCGGATCGATGGTGGTTGCCGGGTTCACCGCGCCATCGTCACGAACCATGGTGGCGATGTCGTGGTCCAGTCGCATGCCCTGAACCCCGGCCTTGGCCAGCCAGCGATCGACTGCCTGCGGCCCGCCGATTGCGGCCAGCAGGGCATCGGTGGCGTGGTTGTCGCTGCGGGTGATGGCCAGTTCGATCAGGTCAAGCGCGCTCATCATCTCGCCCTGGCGTACCGGGGCCACAGTGCCCTCGAATTTGCGGCTGGGTAGCGGCACGATCAGCGGGAAACGGTCGGTCAGGTGCCAGCGGCCCTGATCGACCCCTTCCAGGAAGGTGGCGACGATTGCCACCTTGGCGGTGCTGGCCAGCGGGAAGGGCTGATCGCCGCGCACGCCCACGCTGCGTCCGGTGGCGAAATCGTAGGCCGCCACCCCGATCCGCCCGTGCGATGCCTCGGCCAGAGCGGCCAGCTGGGCCTCGAACGGGGCGCGGGGGGTGTTCAGCGTGCCGGCGAAGGGCTGGGCCAGTGCTTGCGCCGGCGCGGGGCGGGCGGGCACCAGCTGGTGCGGCGTGGCCGGGCCGAAGGTGCTGTCAAACGCCTGAAGCAGATCGTCGGCGGCCAGCGCCGGGGCGGGCGCAGCCATACCGGCGGCCAGGGCCGCGGGGAGAATCAGCCGGGAAACAATATGGCGGCGCACGGTTCATCCCTTAGCACGGCGACCCCTACCACCGGCTTAACCATGATCGCGGCGCTGCCAAGCCCGTGGCGACGAGTTGCCCTGCTGGTGCGACGGTTCCTAGTAGAACTACGTGGATTCAACAGGGTCGGCGGCTGGGCGGAGATTCCGCCTGAAGCCGCCGGGCCGGTTCAGATGGCGTACTGGGCGCCCAGTTCGATCACCCGGTTGGGCGGAATGTTGAAATAATCCGTGGGGTCGGCCGCGTTGCGGTAGAGCATGATGAACAGCAGATCCTGCCACAGCGGCATCCCCGAATTGGCCGCCACCGCGAAATTGTTCCGCCCGATGAAGAAGCTGGCGCTGGCCGCGCCGGGCACCTGCGCGCTGGCGGCGATCAGGTCGTCGCGCACGCGGGGGTGCTCCATGAAGCCGTAGCGCAACTCGATCCGGCTGAAATTGCCGTCGAGCGGCGTCACCACCACCCGCTCGGCCGGATCGACCACCGGGCGCTGCAGGGTGCGCACCGTGGCGACATAGTTGTGCTGGTGCAGCACATGGTTGTGCTTGAGGTTGTGGAGCAGCGCCGGCGGGGTCAGGTCGTTATGGCCGGTCAGGTAGATGGCGATCCCTTCCACCCGGGTGGGGGGGCGGCGGGCCAGCGCGGCGGCCATGTCGGCCAGGCTGACCGCGCCATCGCTTTCCAGCAGCGCCGCCTCGCGCCGGCCGCGCAGCCAGGTGCGGATTACCACCATCAGCAGCGCGGCAATCGACAGCGGCACCCAGCCGCCCTCGACCACGCGCAGCACGTTGGCGCCGAAGAATACCAGATCGATTGCCAGGAAGGGCGCGATCACCGCGATGCTGAGCGGCAGGCTCCAGCCCCAGCGGCGGCGCACGACGATGAAGGCCAGGCAGCAGGTTACCACCATGGTGCCGGTTACCGCGATGCCATAGGCCGAGGCCATCGCCGAGGAATTGCGGAAGCCCAGGGCCAGCGCCACCACCCCCAGCAGCAGCGCCCAGTTGACCGCGCCGATATAGACCTGCCCCGAATGGCCGGCCGAGGTCTGGGTGATGGCCAGGCGCGGCAGCAGGCCCAGCTGGATCGCCTGCTGGCTGAGCGAATAGGCCCCGGTGATCACCGCCTGGCTGGCAATGATCGTGGCCAGCATGGCCAGCACCACCATCGCCGGGCGGAACAGTTCGGGGATCATCACGAAGAACCAGTCGGCGTTGGCAAAGGGCTGGCCGGCACTCAGCGAGCGCAGGGCAAAGGCGCCCTGGCCCAGATAGTTGAGCACCAGCGCGGGGAAGACCAGCGCGAACCACGCCCGGCGGATCGGGCGCACGCCGAAATGGCCCATGTCGGCGGTCAGGGCCTCGGCCCCGGTCACGGTCAGGAACACCGCGCCCAGCACGAACAGCCCCGGCACCCCGTGGTTCAGCACGAAGCCCACCGCGTGCCATGGCAGCAGCGCGGCCAGCACCGCCGGGCTTTCGACCAGGCGGAGCAGCCCGAACACCCCGATTGCCACGAACCAGGCAACGCAGATCGGCCCGAACATCCGCGAAACCGCCGCCGTGCCCCGGGCCTGGATGCCGAACAGCGCGATCAGGATGGTCAGGGCGATGAACAGGATCGTGTCGGGGCTGAACAGGCTGGCCAGCCCCGGCAGGGTGCGCAGCCCCTCGACCGCCGACAGCACCGAGAGCGACGGGGTGATCACCGCATCGCCATAGAACAGCGCCGCGCCCATCGCCCCCAGCATCAGGACCAGCCCGCCTGCCTGCGGCGCCCCGGGCTTGACCGTGCCGCGCCGGGCCAGCGCCAGCAGCGCCAGCACCCCGCCTTCGCCATCGTTGTCGGCGCGCATCAGGAAAAGGACATATTTGATCGTGACGATCAGGATCAGCGCCCACAGGGCCAGGCTGACCACGCCGACGATATCCTCCGCCCCGACCTGTCCGGCGCGCTTGGCGACCTGCTCCAGCGCTTCCTCGAAGGCGTAGAGCGGGCTGGTGCCGATATCGCCGAACACCACCCCGATCGCGCCCAGCGTCAGGGCGTTCAGCGACAGGCGGGGGGCGGGATCGGCAAGAGCGGGGGTAGGCGCAGCGCTGGGCGAATCCGTTGTCATGCGGGCTCATTCCGGGGCCGAACTGTTCGGCGGGGCGCCCTACTCCCATGCCGCGCCCTTGGGAAGCGGAATGTTGCGCGCCGGGGCTGGGGGGCGGCCAGCCCCGGCGCGCGCCGCGCCCTAGCGGTTCAGCGCCCCCAGCAGCATCCGCAGGGTATGCTCGGAAACGTCGGTCGGCACGCTCAGCCGGGCGCCGCCGGGCAGGCTCACGCCGATGCAGGCCGGGCAGGCGTGGTGCGCATCGTGGTCGTGGGCGGCGGCGGGGGAGGTGATGGCATGGGCAGGAGGCGCCAGGGCGGGGGTTTGGGGCTTGGGATAGACCTTGGCCATGAAATCATAGTCGATCTGGTCGATATCCAGCCCGCCCACGATCGGTTCGCCGCTCTTGGTCACCGCGCCGGGCAGCTGATAGCACATGATCGACTGGCGATCGGAGCTGACCGTGCCCCAGATGCTGCTCGGGTCCAGCGGGGTCAGCACCTGGGCGCGGACCTGGTCCGGGCTCCACCCCTGGGTGGCGCCGAAGTACTGGATCGCCTTGGCGGCATCGATCAGCGCCACCACGTCGGGGCGCATGTGTTCGTGCGGGCAGCCCAGGGTATGGCCGGTTTCGTGGCGCACCACGCGATGGAACTCGCTGTCGGGCGTGTTCATGGTGAACCCCTCGAGGTTCATGGTCGGCTGGTTGCGATCGATCACCAGGATGTCGGTGCCGATGTACGACCAATAGCCGCCGCCGCCCCGGCTGATCCGCACCTGCGGGTCGATGCTGCTTTCGACGAACTGGACGTTGGCGCTCTGCGACCAGGCGTTCATGTGCGAGAGGATCCGCGCCTTGAGATCCGCGGGCGGGGTATCGAGGAAGCCCACCGTCAGCCGCACCCCGTTGGTGCGCCAGTACTTGGTGGTCATCACCGCGATGCTCGCCTTGCTCGGCACGAAATTGCTGTCGAGCGCCATCATCGCCTCAACCGGCGGGCGGTTCGCGGCATTCTCCTGATGGGCCAGATCGGCAGCGGCGATGACGTGCTCGGCAGGCAGGGTCTTGGGTGAGCAGGTGATGATCGGATAGGCCTGGGTGGTGGGCTTGGGCATCGCACGAACTCCTTTCGGTTGGGGGCGGGGCAGGGGGTGATCAGGGGGAGGATGATCAGGTCGGGCAGCGCGGCAGCAGCGCGGCGCTGACCTCGCCGCCGCGCCAGCGCAGCGAGATCCAGCGCGGCGGTGGCGGCGGGGCGCCGCCCAGCCACTGGCGCAGGCGGGCCCAGCAGCCGGGCGCCCCGGCGACCGGCTGGTGCCACAGAGCGGGCTCCAGCCGGGCCGTGGCGCTGACCGGCACGCACAGCTCGATCTCGGTCAGCTGCGTGCCGGCGGGCAGCGCCGCCCGCCCGGCCGTGGCCAGCGCCCGCGCCAGATCGCCCAGCCGCGGCGCGCTCATTCGTCGAGCCAGGCCGGGCGGCGCGGGAAGCCGACATGGTAGGTCACCTTCTCGAGCACCACCTGGTGCCCGCTCTTGGTGGTCAGCACGTCGAACGACATCTCGCGGCCGATGATCCGCCCCTTGGGAAAGTCGCTGAGGCAGCGGTTCAGCACGGCCATTGCCGCATCATTGTTCGGTTCGGCGGCGCCGGCCTGGACTTCGAGGCTGCCCAGGCTGATCCGCTTGATGAAGCCAACCCCGGTCAGATCGAAGCCGGCGCCGCCGTTCCGCATCGGTCAGCCCCGCTCAGGCGACGCGATAGGTGCCGGGGGGCAGCGGCGCCGCCTCGTGGTCCAGCACCGGGGCGCTGCCCGGGTTGGGGCCCAGCGCATGGCCGGCCTGCGGATCGTTGCCGTTGGCCGCCGCCGGGGCGATGGTCTTGGGCGCGATCGCCTGGTTCATCATGTCGAGCACGCGGGCCAGCCCTTCGGGCATCCCCTTGTCGGCGGCATGCACCTCGACGTGATACTTGGCCGACTGGTCGGTCGAGCGGGTATTTTCCTTGTGCGTGGCGACCGAGCCTTCAACGTGGACCTTGAGGCTGAACGGCCCCCAGCCCACGCTGGCATCGGCCGAGAAGCCGCCCTTGGTGTCTTCCGATTCCTTCGAGGATTCGGAATTCTTCACTTCCATGTCGAAGATGATGTCGACCGTGTCGATCGCCAACGAGGGGATCTTGACGATCGCCAGCATCGGCACTTCGAGCGAGACGGTCTCGGTCGGCACGATCCCGGTCTTGGGGTCGGCCGGGCCGGCGGGCCGTTCGAACTTGAAGTCCACGGTGCGGACATCGAAGGTCTTGGGGTCATAGGATACCGAGCCATCGGGGTTGGGCTGGGTATTCTTGCCGGGCATGAAGCCCACTTGCTGGATGAATTGCGCGGTGGTGTTGGCCAGCCGCACCTGCGCGTCCGCCGCCGCCATCAGCGGCCCGCCGATCAGGTCGCCCATCGGCAGGCCCCGGAATTGATCGCCCATATTGAAAGCCATGTCTTACTCCCTCGGTTGCTCAAACGAGCTTGTTGAGTTGGGTCAGCAGCCGCAGCATTCCTTCCGATGGCTGGTTGGCGGCCACGTTGATGGTCAGGCGGGCGCGCGGGCCCGTGGTGCCGCCCGAACCCACTCCCAGCGTCAGCATCTTGTCGGGCGGGGGCGGCATGGTGCCCGGCTGGGCCGGCGCCGCCATGGCCATCGCGGCCTGTGGCTGGGGCGGCGGCGGGGCGGGCCGGGCGCCGCCGGGGGTCGGATAGTCGATCGGCGCGCCGGCGGTGCGAAACGCGGCGGGCGGGGTGGCCAGCGCCATGGCGGGGGCTGGCGGCGGGGGCATGGCCATGGCCATGGCCGGGGCGGCGGCGGGGTTGTCGAGCACGCTGCCCAGCTCGACATCCATCTCGACCTTCATGTCGCGGATGGCGAGCATCTGGCTTTCGACCAGCGACAGCAGCGGCACCCCGACCTGGGCATAATCGTCGGGCGAGGTGGCGCTGGGCTTCGGGATCTTGACCGCCAGGCAGGCCGGCCGGCCGGTGCTGTCGAAATACTTGCTGACCTGCTCGATGAAGCGCTGCTCGACAATCCCCTGGGCATCGACAATCGCC
>JAFECL010000027.1:54220-66996 GCA_018242165.1 Pseudomonadota bacterium | reverse complement strand
GGGCTATCGCATCGAGCTGGGCGAGATCGAGGCCCGGCTGGCCGGCCTGGCCGGGGTGCGCGCCGCCGGCTGCCGCCTGCAGGGCGATGGCGGCATGGCCGAGCTGGTCGGCTTCGTCGTGCCGGCAGACCCGGCCGCGCCGCCCGCGCCCGATGCGCTGCGCGCCGAACTGGCCAAGACCCTGCCCGGCTATATGGTGCCGCGCCAGCTCGGGCTGATCGATGAACTGCCAACCACCGTCTCGGGCAAGCTCGATCGTGCCGCGCTACCCGAGCTGGCCATCGAAGGCCCGCTCGAGGAGGGCGAGATCGTGGCCCCCGAGGGCGAGGTCGAAGAGGCGATTGCCCGCGCTGCCGCCGACATCCTCAAGCGCCCCGCCGGGGTTTCGGTCGAGGCCGATTTCTTCGAGGGGCTGGGTGGCGATTCGCTCAGCGCGGCGATGCTGGTCACTCTGCTGCGCGAGGATGCCCGAGCCGACTGGATCACCGTTTCCGACATCTACGAAGCGCGCACCATCCGTGAACTGGCCAAGCGCGCCGCCCGCCACACCCCCAGCGAACTATCGCACGAACCGCTGGTGCGGGTGGGCGAGGCGAATGTCGCGCTGGCCAATCTGGTCCAGGGTGGCTGGCTGATGCTGCTGCTGTTGCTGGGGGCCTGGGGCGGCTGGCTGGTGGCCTTCCGGCTGTTCCCGGCGCTGTTCGCCGGGCTGGGGATGATCGGCTTCGTGCTGCTGCTGCCGCTGGTGACGGCGCTGGCGGTGGGCGCCTGGATCCCGGTTTCGGTGCTGCTGGCCATGGCGGTCAAGCGGCTTCTGATCGGCACCTACCGCGAAATCCGCGCCCCGGTGTGGAGCCCGTGGTACCTGCGGCACTGGCTGACGGTGCAGGCCGCACGGCTGATCCCCTGGCCGGTGCTGCAGGGCACCGGCCTCCAGATCGCGGTGCTGCGTGCGCTGGGCGCGCGGATCGGCGAAGGGGTGCATATCGCCCGCGGGGTGGACCTGCGGCGCGGCGGCTGGGATCTGCTCGATCTGGGCGACGATGTCAGCCTGGGCGTCGACGCCTATCTCGGGCTGGTCGAACTCGATCGCGGCGATGTGGTGGTGCGCCCGGTGCGACTGGGCGATGGGGTAACGCTGCAAACCCGCGCCGGGGTCTGCGGCAGCGCGGCGATGGAGGCCGGCAGCCAGCTGACCGCCCTCTCGGTACTGAACCGCCGGCAGGTGGCCGGGCCGGGCGAATTGTGGGGCGGGGTGCCGGCGGAAAAGCTGGGCATGGCGCCGCCCCGGCCGCAGGCCAGCGGCCCGGCGATGTCGCGCCACCGCTACGACACCCTGCTGCTGCTGGTGGAAAGCCTGGTGGCACTGCTGGTCGCGCTGCCGGGCGAACTGCTGGCGCTGGCGGCCTGCCGGCTGGCCGGCGTGGGCGTCGCCGAAGTGTGGCGCTGGGCCTATCACCCGACCATCACCGGCCGCGTCGCCGCGCTGGTGCTGGGCCTGACGGTGCTGACCATTCCGGTCGCGCTGGTCTGGTCGGCGCTGCTGATGCGGCTGATGGGCCGAGTGCGCCCGGGCATCATCCCGAAGTTCAGCGCCGAGCATATCCGCGTCTGGATCAAGGCGGGCATGTTGCGACGCGCCGGCGAATGGCTGTCGGGAACGGTGTTCTGGCCCAAGTGGCTGCGGCTGGCGGGCATGGACATCGGCCCGAAGTGCGAAATCAGCACGATCATCGACGTGGTACCCGAACTGGTCACCATCGGCGCCGAAACCTTCTTCGCCGATGGCATCTATCTGGGCGCCGGCCATGTCGAGGCGGGCACCGTCACCCTGGGCCACACCCGGCTGGGGCGAAACAACTTCCTCGGCAACCACGCCGTGGTCCCGCCGGGCGAGGTGCTGCCCGACGATGTCCTGTTCGGCATTTCCACCCTGGCCGAAGGCGCCAAGGTGCCCGGCGGGGGCGCCCGCTTTGGCCACCCCAGCTTTGCCCTGCCACGCCGCGAGGTGGTCGAGGTTGACCGCAGCCTGACCCACGACCCTTCCGCTATCCGCTACATCAACCGCGTGGTGTGGGAACTGGCGCGCTTCACCCTGCCGATCGTGCCCCTGCTGCTGACCGCCGCATGGTACGCGGTGCTGGCCAACTGGGATGGGGTGGGCGGTGCCACCTATGCCCTGCTGGTGATCCCCCTGGCCACGCTGATCCCGCCGCTGGGGCTGTGTCTGGCCGTGCTGGTGCTGAAATGGGCGCTGATCGGGCGGGTCAAACCCGGCCAGCACGCGCTGTGGTCATGCTGGTGCAGCCGCTGGGATTTCGTTTACGTCGCCTGGGCCAAATGGGCCAACCTGGTGTTGCAGCGGCTGGAGGGAACCTTCCTGCTGCCCGCCTACCTGCGGCTGATGGGGCTGAAGCTGGGCAAACGGGTGGTGCTGGGGCCCGAATTCGCCCAGGTGGTCGACCCGGACATGATCGAGATCGGCGACTATGCCACCGCCGCGCCGATGTTCCAGGCCCATACCTTCGAGGATCGGGTGCTGAAGGTGGACTATGTGAAGATCGGCGCCGGGGCCACCGTGCGCCACGGCACCGTGCCGCTCTACGGCGCGGTGGTGGGCGAGCACACCCATGTCGGCCCGCATTCGGTGATCATGAAGCAGGAACACCTGCTGCCCTACAAGGCCTATCAGGGCGTGCCGACCCGGGTGTTCGGCCGCGAAGACTAGCACCGAAAAAAGGCCCGCTCCGGGGTTGGAGCGGGCCATCGAGTCGGCCTGCCAGCCACGGTGGAAGCGGCAGGCGGGGAGAACTCAGGCCCCGTGGGCCGCCAGCACCGCCGCGATTGCCGCGGGCACGGCGGGATCCTCGATGGTCGGTGGAATGGTCCATTCCTCGCCGTTGCACAGCTTGCGCAGCAGGTTGCGCAGGATCTTGCCACTGCGGGTCTTGGGCAGCTGGGGGACGACATAGGCGATCTTCAGCGCCGCCACCGCGCCAAGGTCGGCACGGACCGCGCCGATCACCCGGGCCGGCATGTCCGGGTCACCCTCGGCCCCGGCGCGTGGCACCACGAAGGCGATCGGGATCTGGCCCTTCAACGCATCATCCGCGCCGATCACCGCGCATTCGGCAACGCCGGCAACGGTGGCGACGATCTGCTCCATCTGCCCGGTCGAGAGGCGGTGCCCGGCGACGTTGATGATGTCATCCGTGCGGCCCATGATGTGGACGAAGCCCTCGTCGTCGATAAACCCGGCATCGCCGGTCTCGTAGAAACCGGGGAAGGCGGCGAAGTTCTTCGCCCAGCCCGCCGGGTTGTTCCACAGGGTGCGAAAGGCGCCGGGCGGCAGCGGGGCGCGGACCACCACGCTGCCCGACTGGCCCTGTGGCACTTCCTTGCCATCCTCGCCCAGCACCCGGAAATCATAGCCCGGCACCGGAAAGCCGGCGCTGCCGCGCTTGCGCCGCAGGTCGCCCAGGGCAAAACAGCTGGCAACGCCGGGCCAGCCCAGCTCGGTCTGCCACCAGTGATCGATCACCGGCAGGCCGGTGTGCTCCTCGGCCCAGGCGATGGTTTCGGGATCGGCGCGTTCGCCGGCCAGGAAGATCACGCGGCATTCGCCCGTGCCGATTTCCTTCAGGAAAGTGGCATCGGGATCTTCCTTGCGCACCGCGCGGATCGCGGTGGGGGCGGTGAAAAAGCTCTTCACCCCGTGCCGTGCGATGGTCCGCCAGAAGGTGCCGGGATCGGGGGTGCCAACCGGCTTGCCTTCGAACAGCACGGTGGTCGCGCCGACCAGCAAGGGGGCATAGACGATGTACGAATGGCCCACCACCCAGCCCACGTCGCTGGCCGCCCAGAACACGTCGCCCGCGCCGATGCCGTAGATGTTGGCCATGGACCAGGCCAGGGCGACGGCATGGCCGCCATTCTCGCGCACCACCCCCTTGGGCACCCCGGTGGTACCGCTGGTGTAGAGGATGTAGAGCGGATCATCGCTGGCCACCGCCACCGGGGCCGGCACCGGATCGGCAGCGGCTTCCGCGCGCAGCTCGGCCCAATCGGCATCGCGCGGCGCGACAAGCTCGGCCGCCAGCCGGTCGCGCTGCACCACCACCACCCGTTCGACCGGATGGGTGGCCAGCTTCAGCGCCTCGTCGACCATCGGCTTGTAGGCGATGGTCCGCGCGCCCTCGATCCCGCAGCTGGCGGTCAGCAGGACCTTGGGGGTGGCATCGTCGATCCGCTTGGCCAGCTCGTGCGGGGCGAAGCCGCCGAACACCACCGAATGCACCGCCCCCAGCCGGGCACAGGCCAGCATGGCGAAGACCGTTTCGGGCACCATCGGCATGTAGATCACCACCCGGTCGCCGCGCCCGACGCCCAGCCGGGCGAGCATCGCGGCCACCCGGCCAACCTCGTCCAGCAGCTCGGCATAGGTCCAGCGGCGCACCGCATCGGTGACCGGGCTGTCATAGATCAGCGCATCAGCCCCGCCGTGCCCGCCGGCGACGTGGCGATCCAGGCAGTTGAAACAGGTGTTGAGCGTGCCACCGGGAAACCAGCCCGGCCCCTCGGCATAGGTGGCTGCGGGCGGGGTCACCCAGTCGATCGCCCGGGCGGCTTCGGCCCAGAAGCTGGCGGGATCCTCGGTCGATTGCCGGAAGGCCCGGGCGTAGGCTTCGCTCATCTCTGCCTCATCGGAAGGTCTTGGACAGGACCACCAGGGTCGGATCACCGTCGAAGGCTTCGGGGGTGAAGCCCTTTTCGCGTTCCAGTTCAATGGTGGCGTGGTTGTCGCGGCTCTCGATCGAGATCACCCGCCGCACCCCGCGCGCCTGGGCTTCGCGCCCGAGGAAATCGAGCAGCGCCCAACCCACGCCCTTGCCCTTGGCATCGGCGCGGATCGAAACGGCGATCTCGGCGGTATCCATCGCCTTGTCGCAGGCGAGCAGCGCCGAGGCGACCAGTTCGCCACTGGCCATGTCGAAGGCCAGGAAGCTTTCCGACCGGAAGTGATCCGCGTGGATCAGCGGGTCGAGCTGGGCATGGCTGACATGCTCGGCCGCGGAAAAGAAGCGGAAGCGGCGATCTTCATCCGAAACCGCGTCGAAAAAGGCGGTCAGCGCCGCCTCGTCGGCCTCGCCGGCCGGACGCACGCCCAGCTGCAGGCCCGAACGGGTGGCGAGTTTGGTCAGTGCGTCGGTGGTCATGATCATGCTCCTTGGTGGGGGATGGCCGCCGCATAGACCGGGCCGGATGCCGCGCCTTGTTCTGGATCAACCTTCCTGAACAGGGCGCGGCATCTTTCGTGGCCGTTCGGCTTACTCGTCGATATTGCGCTGGTAGGTTTCGGGCAGGAAGATCAGCCCGAGCACCAGGGTCAGCGCGGCAACCACCACCGGGTACCAGAACCCGAAGTAGATGTTGCCGTTGGAAGCCACCATCGCGAAGCCGATCGCCGGCAGCAGCCCGCCCAGCCAGCCGTTGCCGATGTGATAGGGCAACGACATCGAGGTGTAGCGGATGCGGCTGGGGAACAGTTCGACCAGCATCGCCGCGATCGGCCCGTAGACCATGGTGACCAGCAGGACGAGGTAGAACAGCAGCGCGACAACCAGCGGCTTGTTCATCGCCTTGGGATCGGCCTTCGACGGATAACCGACCTTCGACAGTTCACCCACCACGGCAGGCTTGGCCGCCACCGCCGGCTTGCCATCGGCGGCAGGCTTGGCGGCAACCGCCGGGGCACCGATCACCTGGGCGCTGAAGGCGGCAATGGCCTTCTTGCGGTCATCACCCTTCACCTTGGCCGGATCGGGGGCGACGAAGGTCTTGCCGCCGATGGTGACCGAGGCGAGCGTTCCCGCCGGGGCGGCAACATTGGTGTAGTTCACCGCCGCCTTGGCCAGCGCGTTCTTGATGATATCGCAGCTGGTGGTGTCGAACTTGTTGCCCCCCACCGGGTCGAACTGCGACGAGCATTCGGCCGGGTTCGCCGTCACCGTCACCGGGGCAGTGGCCAGCGCCTTGGCGAGCGCGGGGTTCGCGGCCTCGGTCAGGGCGTGGAACACCGGGAACATGGTCAGCGCCGCCAGCGCGCAGCCGGCCATGATGATCGGCTTGCGGCCGATCTTGTCGGACAGCGCACCGAAGATCAGGAAGAAGGGCGTGGCCATCAGCAGCGCGATGATGATCAGGGTGTTCGAGGTAAGCCCGTCGACCTTGAGCATCTTCTCGAGGAAGAACATCGCGTAGAGCTGGCCGGTGTACCAGACCACCGCCTGGCCGGCGATGGCGCCGAAGAAGGCGACCAGCACGACCTTGAGGTTGCCCCATTCACCGAAGGCCTCGGTCAGCGGAGCCTTCGAGGCGGTGCCTTCGGCCTTCATCTTCTGGAACACCGGGCTTTCGTGCAGCTTGAGCCGCAGCCACAGGCCGATCACCAGGAAAATACCCGAAAGCAGGTAGGGAATGCGCCAGCCCCACTCCTTGAAGGCATCCTCGCCCACGCCGGTGACGGGCGAACGCACCGCCATGACGATGCCCACCGCCATGGCAAGGCCCGCCGTCGCGGTGATCTGGATGAAGCTGGTGTAAAGCCCGCGCTTGTTGTTCGGCGCATGCTCGGCGACATAGGTGGCGGCGCCACCGTATTCGCCACCCAGCGCCAGCCCTTGCAGCATGCGCAGCACCACCAGCATGATCGGCGCGGCAACGCCCGCCGTCTTGTAGGTGGGCAGGCAGCCGACCAGGAAGGTCGAGAGGCCCATCACCGTCAGGGTGATGATGAAGGTGTAGCGGCGCCCGACAAGATCGCCGATGCGGCCGAAGACCAGCGCGCCAAAGGGGCGCACCACGAAGCCGGCGGCGAAGACCAGCAGCGCCATGATGAAGCTGGTGGTGGCGTTCAGCCCGGTCAGGAACTGGGCGGCGATGATCGCCGCGACCAGCCCGTAGAGATAGAAATCATACCATTCGAACACCGTTCCCAGCGACGAAGCGGTGATGATGAGTTTCTCATCATGGGTCGCCTCGTGATGGCGCGGCATGGCGGCGTATTGGTCCGCCGTATCATGCTGATGCAGGTCCATCGTCCCTCTCCTTGTTGTTATTGGCTTAGAAGCTGTACTTCGCCGCGAACTCGACCCGGTCGAGCGTCCCGGACGCGCCATTGACCAGATCGCGTTCACCATGACGGTATTCGATCCCGACGTCGATGGCCTTGACCGGCGAATAGAACAGGTTGGCCGCGAGGCTCCACGCCTTCTTGTTGAAGGTCCCGTTCTGTGCCGCAGTCAGCGCGTTGTCGTAGCCGACATTCTGGTAGCCGCCCATCAGGTTGACCCGGGTCCGCGCGGTCAGCGGCAGGTGCAGCGCCGCCATGGTGGCGAAGACCTTGACGTTCGACAGGCTGTTGGTGGTGGGCAGGTAGAGCGCATCCGGCGCAAAGTTCAGCCCGACATAGCGTCCGATGTTCTGGCCATAGGTGGCCATGAAGCGCAGATCGGCGCTCTTGTCCTTGTTCAGCCACAGCTTGCCGGCGACACTGCCGCCCACACCGGTGGCGGTAAGGCCGCTGCCGGCATTGGTCAGCGCGGTGCCGGTGCTTTCGGCCCGGACCTGGCGGACCAGCCCGGCCAGCGACAGCTCGCCATGCGCGCCGGTCAGCGCCAGGCGGGCGGTGATGTCGGGCATCCGGTCGGTACCGTTCTCGACCAGCGTCGGCGAACCGGCGGTGGTCAGGGCCGATTCCGGGTTTTCCAGCGCGATATGCAGCATGGCATTCTTGGCCAGCGGGGTCGAATAGCGCACCTGCGGCTGACGGACGAAGACCGTGCCCTCGGTCGGGCCGACGTAGTCGGTGCTTTCGGGCAGCGCGGCAACATACTGGAAGGTGGTCCAGTCCTGACCCAGGGTGAAACGATCGACCTGGATGTAGGCGCGCCGCAGCCCCAGGGTATAGCCATTGGTGGTGCGCTGGCTACCGCCGGCGGTAACGTTCTGCGCCGCGCTGGCGGTCACCTGGAAGTCGGTTTCGACATAGCCCTTGACCACGTGCCCGGCGACCTGGGTGTCGAGGTTCAACCACAGGCGGGCCTGCTTGGCGTTGAAATCCTGGCTGGTTGCCGAATGGCCGCCGGCGGTGGTCGGGATGGTCGAGGGCAGATAGAAATCGCGGCCCAGCGTATTGGTGGTGACCGGGCCGTTAGACCAGTGGCTGTTGGCCGCCTCCATCTTGAGGAAGCCGCCCAGCTTGATGGTCGTTGCCCCGCTGCGCATCCCTTCGGGCGCCGGCTTCTTTTCCAGCGCGGCCAGCTTGGTCGCGGTTTCGGCGGCCTTGGCCTGCGCCGCCTGGGCGCTGGCCGTGGCGGCAGCCGCCTGAGCCTGAGCCTGGGCGATCGCGGCCTGGGCGCCGGCATCAGCCTGGGCCTGGCCACCCCGGGCAGCGGCGGCGGCGGCGCGCATTTCGCTGACCTCGGCCTCAAGCCGGGCGAGGCGGGCTTCGAGCTCGATCTCGTGCTTCGACTTGGCCGGGGCGGCGTGCTTGTGCTTGGCCAGCGCGGCCTGCGGCGCGATCAGCGCGCTCGCGGTCATCAGCGCCACGGCCAGTTTGATTCCCTGCGTCCTCATGTCCCTCTCCGTAATCTTCCCGGACCGTTCCCCGGGCGAGCCTGTGGTAGGCGCCCGTCGCGTCGGGCAAGAGAGCGACCTTGGTGGAAGGCCTAAGACCAAGGTCTAATCCGCCTCGCCGGGCGGATCGGCTAAGGCCATGGCACCGCCCGCCACAGACGTTAGAGTGGCGGGGTGAGTCGCGGGCAACGGCCCGGGCGCAACAGGTGAAGAGGGAGCTTGAACCATGGCCGAAGCCATCTATCCGGTGCCCGCCGAATGGGCCGCCAATGCCCTGGTGGACGAGGCGGGCTATCAGGCGATGTATCGCCGCTCGGTCGACGATCCCGAGGGTTTCTGGGGCGAGCACGGCCGGCGGATCGACTGGATCAGGCCCTTTTCCCAGGTCAAGCAGACCAGCTTTCACAAGGACACCTTCGGCATCCGCTGGTTCGCCGATGGCACCCTGAACCTCTGCGCCAATGCGCTCGACCGGCATATCGCCGCCGGCAAGGGCGATGTGGTCGCGATCCTGTGGGAGCCGGACGATCCGGCCAATCCCTCGCGCGCCATCACCTATGCCGAACTGCACGAATCGGTGTGCCGCTTTGCCAACCTGCTGAAGGCGCGCGGAGTGGAGAAGGGCGATCGCGTGACGATCTACCTGCCGATGGTGCCCGAGGCGGCGGTGGCCATGCTGGCTTGCGCGCGGATCGGGGCGATCCATTCGATCGTCTTCGCCGGCTTCAGCCCCGAGGCGCTGGCGGGCCGGATCGAGGATTGCGACAGCCGCATCGTGCTGACCGCTGACGAGGGCCTGCGCGGAGGCAAGAAGGTGCCGCTGAAGGCCAATGTCGATGCGGCGCTGGCCCATTGCCCGAATGTCGAGACGGTGGTGGTGCTGAAGCATACCGGCGGCGCGGTGACGATGGCGGCGGGCCGCGACATCGACTGGCACGAGGGCGTCGCCGGTCAGAGCGCCGATTGCCCGCCTGAGGAAATGAACGCCGAGGATCCGCTGTTCATCCTCTATACCAGCGGCAGCACCGGCAAGCCCAAGGGCGTCCTGCACAGCACCGGCGGCTATGCCGTCTGGGCGAGCATGACCCATCAGTACGTGTTCGACTACCGTCCCGGCCAGATCTATTGGTGCGCCGCCGACATCGGCTGGGTCACCGGCCATTCCTACGTCGTCTACGGCCCGCTGATGAACGGGGCGACCACGGTGATGTTCGAGGGCGTGCCCAATTTCCCCGACCCAAGCCGGTTCTGGCAGGTGGTCGACAAGTTCGGGGTGGAGATCTTCTACGGCGCCCCCACCGCCTTGCGCGCGCTGATGCGCGAGGGTGACGAATGGGTCGCGAAGACCAGCCGCAAGAGCCTGCGCCTGCTGGGCAGCGTGGGCGAGCCGATCAATCCAGAAGCCTGGGAATGGTATCACAAGGTGGTCGGCGAAAGCCGCTGCCCAATCGTCGACACCTGGTGGCAGACCGAAACCGGGGGCACGATGATCACCCCCCTGCCCGGCGCCACCGCGCTCAAACCCGGCAGCGCCACTCGCCCCTTCTTTGGGGTGAAGCCGATGCTGGTCGACAACGATGGCAAGGAGATCGAGGGCGCGGGCGATGGCTGCCTGGTGATCACCGACAGCTGGCCGGGGCAGATGCGCACCGTCTGGGGCGACCACGAGCGCTTCTTCCAGACCTATTTCAGCACCTTTGAAGGGGTTTATTTCACCGGTGACGGCTGCCGCCGCGACGCGGATGGCTATTACTGGATCACCGGCCGGATCGATGACGTGATCAACGTTTCCGGCCACCGCATGGGCACCGCCGAGATCGAGAGCGCGCTGGTCGCCCATGCCAAGGTCGCCGAGGCGGCGGTGGTCGGCATGCCGCACGAGATCAAGGGCCAGGGCATCTATGCCTTCGTCACCACCAATGCCGATGTCGAGCCCGACGAGGCGCTGCGGCGCGAGCTGGTGCAATGGGTGCGCCACGAGATCGGCCCGATCGCAACGCCCGATGTGATCCAGTTCGCCCCTGGCCTGCCCAAGACCCGGTCGGGCAAGATCATGCGGCGGATCCTACGCAAGATCGGCGAGGGAGACGTCTCGAACCTGGGCGACACCAGCACGCTGGCCGATCCTTCGGTGGTCGACAACCTGCTGGCCAACCGGCCCCAGCCGGCCACGGCCTGAGCGGGCGCCCCGGGCGATGACCGGCACCGTCCTCATCGCCGACGACCATCCGCTGTTCCGTCAGGCGCTGGCCGTGGCGGTGGCCCGGGTGGCGCCGACGGCACGGGTGGTCGAGGCCGGCACCCTGGCCGCCGCCGCCCGCGCCGCCGAGGAGGCGGACGACCTGCGGCTGATCCTGCTCGATCTCAAGATGCCAGGGGCGGTCGGCTATTCGGGCATCGCCCTGCTCCATGCCGAGCGGCCCGAGGTGCCGATCCTGGTGGTCTCGAGCGCCGACGGCGCCGGCGCGGCGGACGAGGCGCGGGCCTTTGGCGCGATCGGCTTCCTGCGCAAGGATGCCGACCTTACCGCTATCGAGGCGGCAGTGGCGCGGGCGCTGGGCGGCAGCGCTCCGGCCCCGGCCGGCTCCCGCCCCGAGGACGCCGTGCGCCGCGAGGTGGCCGGGCTGACCCCGACCCAGCTGCGCGTGCTACTGGCGGTGCTGGAAGGCAAGCTAAACAAGCAGATCGCCCACGACCTGGCGATGAGCGAGGCCACGGTGAAGGCCCACATGACCGCGATCATGCGCAAGCTGGATGTCCGCAACCGCACCCAGGCGGCGCTGGTCGCGCGGTCGCTAGGCCTCGACCTCAAGCATTGAGGCTTCGGCTAGCCAGGCGCCCAGCGCCTCAGGGCCCATCGGCTTGGCCAGCACCGCCACCTCCATCCGCGCCGCCCGGCGGGCCACCGCGCGGGCGCGCTCGGCAGTGATCAGCGCCGCCGGCAGGCCGGGCCGCCGCTGGCGCAGCAGGGCGATCAGGTCGAGCCCGTTGTCGCCATCGTCGAGGTGGTAGTCGGCCAGCACGAGGTCGACTTCATCCACCCGCGCCAAGGCCTCGCGCGGGGTGCGCGCCGGGCAGGGCCGATGGCCCATCGCGCTGAGCAGGGCGCCAGTTGCCTCGACCACGCTCGGCTCGTTGTCGACCACCAGCACCCGCAGCGGGCGCACCGGGTCGGCCCCGGCGGGGGCCCGGCGCGGGCGGCGGCGCGGCGCGGGCGCCGGGGTACGCGCCGCCGGCAGCACCAGGCTGAAGCGGCTGCCATGCCCCTGCCGCGACGCCAGCTCGATCCGCCCGCCCAACAGCTCGGCGATGCGTTGCGCAGTCGCCAGCCCCAGCCCCAGCCCCTCGGCATCGACCTCGCCCAGCCGGGTGAATTCGCCGAAAATCGCCTGATGCATTTCGGGCGCAATGCCGATCCCGCTGTCGATCACGTCGATCCGCAGCTGTGCCCCGCGCCGCCGCACCCCCAGCAGCACCCCGCCGCGCGGCGTGTAGCGCACCGCGTTGGTCAGGAAGTTCTGCAACACCGAACGCAGCAGCCCGGGGTCGGTATGCAACGCTCCGGCCAGCGGCCCCAGCCGCAGCCGCAGCCCCTTGTCCTGCGCTAGCGGGCGGATCCCTTCGGCAATATCGGCCAGGAACGAGGCGAGATCGATCGGCTCGGGCACCGGCTGCACCCCGCCGCCATCAAGCTTGGAAATATCGAGCAGGGCGCGCAGCAGGTCTTCCGCCGCGACGATCGAACGCTCGATCCGCTTGACCAGATCGGGCGCCGTCAGCCCGGGATCCCGCTCGAGCGCGGCGGTGAACAGCCGCGCGGCATGGAGCGGCTGGAGCAGGTCGTGGCTGGCGGCGGCGAGAAAGCGGGTCTTGTCCTGGGTGGCGCGGGCCAGCCGGCCATTGGCCTCCGACAGCTCGGCGGTGCGCGCGGCGACGCGTTCTTCCAGTTGCTCGAGGGTGCGTTCCAGTTCGGCCCGCGCCTGCGCCTCGCCGGTAATGTCGGTAAAGCTCATCACATAGCCGCCGCCGGGCATCGGCCCGCCCACCGTCTTGATCACCCGGCCGTCGGGCCGGGTCCGTTCGAAGCTGTGGACCAGCCGGCGGCGCAGGTGTTCCAGCCGCTTTTCAACCTGGTGCTC
>JAFECL010000027.1:29741-54146 GCA_018242165.1 Pseudomonadota bacterium | reverse complement strand
GGCACGCCCACCCGCACCAGCCCGGGCGGATAGTCGAACAGTTCGAGATAGCGGCTGTTCCACGCCACCAGGTTCAGCTCGGAATCGACCACGCTGATCCCGGCCTCGATGTTCTCGAAGGTGGCGGCAAGCAGCTGGCGCGAAAAGCGCAGCGACTGGCCGCCCTCGTCCAGCAGACGGGCGACTTCGGCCAGGCTCATCTGCCCGCCGGCCAGCGCCGAGGCCACCAGCGCCCGCGCAGGGGCCGCGCCGACCACCGTGGCAATCAGTTCCTGCGCGCGGTGCGCCGTGCGGCGATCGACCGGCTGCGTCCGCAGCGCGGCAGGAAACTCGGCACTGGCGCGCTCCTCGCCGACGAAGCTGGCTGCCAGCGCCGCCAGATCGCCCTGGTTCGACACCCGCTGGCGCCAGCGCAGCGGACGGGCCAGCGGCGGCGGGCTGAGCTGGCGGGCGTGGACCAGCGCCAGCGTCGCCAGATTGGCCCCGAGGCTCCACAGGACCCCGTGGCTGAGCGGCGAGCCAAGATCGATGTGGAACAGCCGCACCGGATCGAACGGCCCATGGGCCAGCATGGCCAGCCAGCTGGCCGGCAGCACCGGGGGCAGCGCCAGCGTGTAAAGCCACAGGGCCAGCCCCACCGCCAGGCTGGCCCGGGCGGCCCAGGGATCGCGTCCGCCGCCGTTGGCCGCCATCACCAGATGCGGGGTGAACTGGGCCATGGCGGCAAAGGCGACCAGACCGATCGAGGCCAACGAACGTTCGGGCGAAACCAGCAGATTCCAGACCAGCGCCAGCGCGATGATCGCGACGATCGACAGCCGCCGGGTCAGCAACAGGCGCCGGCCGATCCGCCCGGCGCCATCGGCATCGGCGCCCCGGATGATGGTGGGAAAGACCAGATCGTTCGACACCATGGTCGCCAGCGCGGTCGAATCGACGATCACCATCGACGAGGCAGCGCTGATCCCCCCCAGCAGCGCCGCCCCCAGCAGCCACGGCTGGCCCAGCGCGGCGGGCAGCGCGAGGACATAGAGATCGGGTGCGGCATCGCTGCCCAGCAGAGTGACCCCGGCCAGCGCGATCGGCAGGACCAGCAGGGTCATCACCGCCAGATAGGCGGCGAAGCCCAGCCGGGCGCGGGGCAGATCCTCGGGCTCACCGGCCTCGACCAGCGCCATGTAGAACTGGCGCGGCAGGACCAGCACCGCCATCACCGAGATCACCAGGATCACCGGCACGTCGTGCTCGAGCGGCCCAGGGCGGAAGGCGCCGACCAGCAGCTCCACCCCCGCCGCACGGCTGGGGGCGGCACTGGCCGAGAGAGCATAGAGGGCAAGGCCCGCGACCAGCGCCAGCGCCACGAGCTTGATCGCCGATTCGAGGCCGATGGCATAGACCAGCCCCTCGCTGCGGCCCGAGAGTTCGAAACGGCGCGCCCCGAAAAGGATCGCGAACAGCGCCAGCACCGCCGCCGCCGCGACCATTACCGGCTGTGCCACCGGCTGCCCCGCAGCGAGGGCCAGCGCCCCACCGATCGAGCGGAGCTGCAACGCGATGTAGGGCACGGTGCCGGCCAGCGCGATCACCGTCACCAGCCGGGCCACGACCACGTCGTGCCCGAAGCGGGCGGCGATGAAGTCGGAAACAGTCGAGGCCTTTTCCTCCGCCACCGCGCGGGCCAGCAGCGCCAGGAAGCGCGGGGCGAACAGCAGCAGCAGCAGGGGGCCGACGTAGATCGGCAGATAGGCCCAGCCATCGCGCACCGCGCTGCCGACCGCGCCATAGAAGGTCCAGCTGGTGCAATAGACCCCCAGCCCCAGCGCATAGGCCAGCCGCCGCATCCGCCCGGCGCGCGGGCGCGCGCCCTGTCCGGGCCCCGCGCGCTCGACCATGGCGGCCACCGCGAACAGCGCGACCACCATGCCCAGCGCAAGCATCGATGCCAGCCACAGGCTCATGATCCGCCCGGCGCTCCTCTTCCCGGGCCGAGCCTAGCCGATCGGTCAGCCGGGTGAAAGCGCCGGTTTGCTGGGCAGGTCGGCCGCCACCTCGTCAACCAGCCAGGCGATGAAATGGCGCAGCGCCGGCCCGGCCTCGCCCCGCCGGTGGACCAGATAATAGGCCTGATCGCTTTCCAGCACGTGGGCAAAAGGGCTGACCAGCGTGCCGGCGGCCAGCTCGGGCTCGATCAGGAAGCGCGGGATCAGGGCCACCCCGGCCCCGGCGACCGCCGCCTGCGCCATCATCAGGAACTGGTCGAACACCGCCCCGCCCGGCGGCAGGGCCAGATCCAGCCCCTGACCGCGCAGCCAGTCGGCCCAGGCGCCGGGGCGCAGGGCCTGGTAAAGCAGCGGCAGGCCGGCCAGCTGAACGGGGTCGCTCAGCGCGTGGCGCGCGACCAGCGCGGGGGCGCAGACCGCGATCGCCTGTTCGCGAAACAGGAAGGTATGTTCGCCGCCCGGCCAATCGGGCCGGCCATAATGGATCGCCGCGTCGAACCGTTCGGCATCGAGATCGAAAGGCTGGGCCCGCGCGGTGAAGTTGACGATCAGCCCCGGGTGCCGTTCCGACAGGGTGGCAAGGCGCGGGGCCAGCCAGCGCATCCCGAAACTGGGCAGGGTGGCAATCGACAATTCGCTCGGCCGCGCCGGGGCCGAGGCCGCCGAACTGGCAGCCGCGATCCGGTCGAGCGCCGGGCCCAAAGCTTCAAGGTAGGCCTGCCCGGCCTCCGACAGCCGCACCCGGCGCCCGGTACGATGGAACAGCGTGGCCTGCAGCCAATCCTCGAGCAGGGCGATCTGCCTGCTGACCGCGCTCTGCGTCAGGCCGATTTCGACCCCGGCGCGCGAGAAATTGCCGTGCCGCGCCGCCGCGACGAAGCAGTGGAGCGCGCCCATCGGCGGCAGCAATTTGCGATTCTTCATGCGTTTTGTTCATGAACAGATGATGGGATACCATTTTGCCGACAAAGCCATTGGCGGTAAATAGCCAAATATCCGTGCCGGACCTTCGGCAGATACCATTCGGCAGGCGCATCAAACCCGCCGCCAAGCAGGAGCCACGCCATGTCGGAACTGATGGGGGTCTACAATCGCGCGCCGGTCGAAGTGGTGCGGGGCGAAGGCGTCTGGCTGCATGCCGCCGATGGCACCGCCTATCTCGATTGCGTCGCCGGGATCGCCACCAACGCGCTGGGCCATTGCCACCCCGGCCTGGTTGCCGCGCTGACCGAGCAGGCCGGCAAGCTGTGGCATGTCTCGAACATCTTCCGCATCCCGGGGCAGGAGGCGCTGGCCCACCGGCTGGTGACGAACAGCTTTGCCGACGTGGTGTTCTTCGGCAATTCCGGTTCCGAGGCGGTGGAATGCGCGCTGAAGACGGCGCGGCGCTATCACGCCCACCACGGCGCGCCCGAGCGGATCGACGTGATCGGCTTTGCCGGCTCGTTCCACGGGCGCACCTATGCCGCGGTCAATGCCTCGGGCAACGCCGCCTACCTCGACGGCTTCGGGCCGCGCCTGCCGGGCTATGTCCAGCTGAGCGTCGATGACTGGGCCGGGATCGAGGCGGCGCTGCGCGCGCCGACCGCCGCCGCCGTGATCATCGAGCCGGTGCAGGGCGAGGGCGGAGCCCGGGCGATGACCCGCGAATGGCTGCAGGCGCTGCGCCAGCTGTGCGACGAGACCGGGACCCTGCTGATCTATGACGAAGTGCAGTGCGGGATGGGCCGCACCGGCAAGCTGTTCGCCCACCAGTGGTTCGAAGGGGCCGCACCCGACATCATGGCGGTGGCCAAGGCGCTGGGCGGAGGCTTTCCGGTCGGTGCCTGCCTTGCCAGCGCCAAGGCGGCGGAAGGCATGAATGTCGGCGCGCACGGGTCCACCTTCGGCGGCAACCCGCTGGCCATGGCGGTGGGTGCGGCGGCCTTCGATCTGCTTGCCGATCCGGCGCTGATGGCGCATGTCGCCAAGGTCGGCACGCAACTGGCCGAGGGGCTGCGGGCGCTGGTCGCGCGCTATCCCGACGTGGCGGTGGACGTGCGCGGCAAGGGGCTGCTGCTGGGGGTCAAGCTGGTGACCAACAATCGCGACATGATGGCCACCGCGCGCCAGCACCAGCTGCTGGTGGCTGGCGGCGGCGAGAACTGCATCCGCCTGCTACCGCCGCTGGTGATCAGCGAGGCCGAGGTGGCCGAGGCGCTGGTGCGGCTCGAGGCCGCCTTCGCCACCACCCGCGCGCAGCTCAACAAGGCCGCCTGATGCTGGTGGTGCGGCCCGGCGGCCCGGCGGACATCGACGCGCTGCTGGAGCTGGCCTACCTCTCGGGCCGGGGCTTCACCAGCCTGCCCGAAAACCGCGAGATCCTGGCCGAGCGGCTGGAGCTTTCGGCGCGTTCCTTCGCGGGCGAGGTTGCGCCCGATGCGGCCTGGTACGTGCTGATGCTGGAAGACAGCGCAACCGGCACGGTGGACGGCGTTGCCGGGGTCAAGGGCGCGGTCGGGCTGCACCGTCCGCACTATTCGTTCCGGGTGGTCACGCTGGCCCAGTTCAGCCCGGCCACCGGCGTGCGTTTCGACCACCAGATGCTGGTCCTCGCCAATGAATGCACCGGCTATACCGAGGTCGGCTCGCTGTTCCTGCGCCCGGGCAAGCGCCAGTCGGGCGCCGGGGCACTGCTGGCCCGCTCGCGCTATCTGCTGATCGCCGGGCACCGTGAACGCTTTGCCGCAACGGTGATGGCCGAGCTGCGCGGCTGGTTCGACGAGCAGGACAACAGCCCCTTCTGGGACGGGATCGCCGGGCAGTTCTTCCGCATTCCCTTCGAGCAGGCCGATCAGATGATCACCAGCACCGACGGCCAATTCATCCTCGACCTCGCGCCGCGCCATCCGATCTACCTTGAACTGGTCGACCCCAAGGCGCGAGGGGTTATCGGCACCGTCCACCGCCACGGCGAGGCGGCGCTGGCCATGCTGGAGCGCGAGGGTTTTTCGCGATCGGGGCTGGTCGATATCTTCGATGGCGGCCCGACCGTGACCTGCCCGCGCGACCAGATCGCCACCGTGCGCGAGGCGCGCGCGCTGGCGGTGCGGATCGCCGCCGGGCTGGACGATGCAGCACTGGGCAATGCGGGCGAGCACCTGCTGGCAACCCCGGGCCTTGGCACCTTCCGCGCCACCCGCGCGGCAGCCCGTGCGGCCGACGGCACGGTCGAGATCACCGCCGAGACCGCAGCCGCCCTGGCGGTGCGCGATGGCGACAGCCTGTTGATGGTTTGAGCGGCCTTTGCGGCCCCCCTTGAAGGAGATGTGACGATGGCGGCAGGTCATGGCCCCGAACTGGGCCGGTTCGCGTGGGACGATGCCTTTCTGCTGGAAGGCCAGCTGAGCGAGGACGAGCGGATGCTGCGCGACGCCGCGCGGGCCTTCGCCGAGAGCGAGCTCGCCCCGCGGGTGGTGGCCGCCTATGCCGAGGAACGGGTCGAACCCGAGATCTTCCGCCTGATGGGCCAGGCCGGCCTCCTGGGCGTGACCATCCCCGAGGAATTCGGCGGGCTCGGCGCCTCCTACGTCACCTATGGGCTGGTAGCGCGCGAGATCGAGCGGATCGATTCGGGCTATCGCTCGATGGCCAGCGTCCAGTCGAGCCTGGTGATGTATCCGATCCACGCCTACGGCTCGGACGAACAGCGCCGCAAGTACCTGCCCAAGCTGGCCAGCGGCGAATGGATCGGCTGCTTCGGCCTGACCGAGCCCGACGCCGGCTCCGACCCGGGTGGGATACGCACCGTGGCGAAGAAGAGCGACGGCGGCTATGTGCTGAACGGCAGCAAGATGTGGATCAGCAATGCGCCGATCGCTGATGTCTTCGTCGTCTGGGCGAAGAGCGAGGCGCATGGCGGCGGCATTCGCGGCTTCGTGCTCGAAAAAGGCGCCAAGGGGCTGTCCGCCCCCAAGATCGCCAACAAGCTGAGCCTGCGCGCCTCGGTCACCGGCGAGGTCGTGCTCGACAATGTCGAGGTGGGTGAAGAGGCGCTGCTGCCCAATGTCCAGGGCCTGAAGGGGCCGTTCGGCTGCCTCAACCGGGCGCGCTATGGCATTGCCTGGGGCAGCATGGGCGCCGCCGAGTTCTGCTGGCACGCCGCCCGCGCCTATGGCCTCGACCGCAAGCAGTTCGGCCGGCCGCTGGCCCAGACCCAGCTGTTCCAGAAGAAGCTGGCCGACATGCAGACCGAGATCACCCTGGGCCTGCAGGCCGCGCTGCGGGTGGGCCGGCTGATGGACGAGGGGCTGGCCGCGCCCGAGATGATCAGCCTGATCAAGCGCAACAATTGCGGTAAGGCGCTGGATATCGCGCGGATGGCGCGCGACATGCACGGCGGCAACGGCATCTCGGGCGAGTTCCAGGTGATCCGCCACATGATCAACCTCGAAACGGTCAACACCTACGAGGGGACGCACGACGTTCACGCGCTGATCCTGGGCCGTGCCCAGACCGGGCTGCAGGCGTTCTTTTAAGGCAAGGCCATGGACCGCGCGGCCATCGTCCATGAAAATTTCCTCCGCCGGGTGGCGGCGGGGGACTTTCCCGCCGGGCAGGCTCCGACGGGCCCTTTGACGCGCGAGGGGGCGGTTTCGATCTACCGTTCGGCCTGCCTCAGCCGCGCGCTCGACCGGCAGGCACGGGCGATGCAGGCGGCGGGTCAGGGGTTCTACACCATCGGCTCTTCCGGGCACGAGGGGATGGCCGCGGTGGCCGCCGCGCTGCGCCCCACCGACATGGCCTTCCTCCACTACCGCGACGCCGCCTTCCAGATCGAACGCGGCAATCAGGTGCCGGGGCAGACCATGGCCTGGGACATGCTGCTGTCCTTCGCCGCCAGCGCCGATGATCCGATCTCGGGCGGGCGGCACAAGGTGCTGGGCTCGAAGGCGCTGAACATTCCCCCGCAGACCTCGACCATCGCCAGCCACCTGCCCAAGGCGGTGGGGGCGGCCTATTCGCTGGGCCTTGCCCGCCGCCGCCCGCCGCCGTTCCGGCAATTGCCCGACGATGGCATCGTCATGGCCTCGTTCGGCGATGCCTCGGCCAACCATGCCAGCGCCCAGGCCGCCTTCAACACCGCCGGGTGGACCGCCTACCAGTCCGTCCCGCTGCCGATGCTCTTCGTCTGCGAGGATAACGGCATCGGCATTTCGACCAAGACCCCGGATGGCTGGATCAAGGCCAGCTTTGCCCAACGCCCGGGCCTGACCTATTTCGCCGCCGATGGCCTCGACATCTACGAGACTTTCCGCGTCGCCAGCGAGGCCGCGCAATTCGTCCGCCAGCGGCGCAAGCCGGCCTTCCTCCACCTTGGTACCGTGCGGCTTTATGGCCATGCCGGGGCCGACGTGCCCACCACCTATCTCTCGCGCCAGGAAGTCGAAGCCGAAGAGGCGCAGGATCCGCTGCTGCACATGGCCCGGCAGCTGGTCGAGACCGGGGCACTGACCCCGGCCGAGGCGTTGGCAATCTATACCGAAACCGGGGCCCGCGTTGCCGCGGTGGCCGCCGAGGCGGTGACCCGCCCGCGCCTGACCGATGCCGCCGGGGTGATGGCCAGCCTGATCCCGCCCCGGCGCGTGGTGCCAGCCAGCAACGGCCCCGCGCCCGAAGCCCGTGCCGAACTGTTCGGCCACGATCTCAAGGCGATGGACGAACCCCAGCCGATGAGCCGGCTGATCAACTGGGCGCTGCACGACCTGATGCTCGAGCATGGCGAGATCGTGCTGATGGGCGAGGATGTCGGCCGCAAGGGCGGGGTCTATGGCGTAACCCAGAAGCTGTCGGCCCGCTTCGGGCGCGACCGGGTGATCGATACCCTGCTCGACGAGCAATCGATCCTCGGCCTTGGCATCGGCATGGCGCACAACGGCTTCCTGCCGATCCCCGAGATCCAGTTCCTCGCCTATCTCCACAATGCCGAGGACCAGCTGCGCGGCGAAGCGGCCACCCTGCCGTTCTTCTCGAACGGGCAATACACCAACCCGATGGTCGTGCGGATCGCCGGCCTTGGTTATCAGAAGGGCTTTGGCGGGCACTTCCACAACGACAATTCGGTGGCGGTGCTGCGCGATATTCCCGGGCTGATCCTGGCCTGCCCGTCGAACGGGGCCGAGGCGGCGCTGATGCTGCGCGAATGCGTGCGCCTTGCCCGCGAGGAACAGCGGCTGGTGGTCTTCCTCGAACCCATCGCGCTCTATCCGATGCGCGATCTTCACGCGGCCGGCGACGGACTGTGGATGCACCCTTATCCGCTGCCGGGTGAGCGCGCCGCCTTTGGCGAGGTGGCCGTGCACGGTTCGGGGCGCGATCTGGCGATCATCACCTTCGGCAATGGCGTCTATCTTGCGATGCAGGCGCAGGCGCGGCTGGCCGAAGCAGGGATCGCCGCGCGGGTGATCGACCTGCGCTGGCTGTCACCGCTGCCCGAGGAGGCGCTGGTCGCGGCACTGGATGGCTGCGAGGCGGCGCTGGTGGTCGACGAGACCCGCCGCACCGGGGGGCTGGCCGAGGCGCTGATGGCCCTGCTGCACGAGCGGACCGCCCTGCCCCATGCCCGGCTGGCGGCCGATGACAGCTTCATCGCCACCGGCCCGGCCTATGCCGCGACCATGCCTTCGGCCGACGGGATCTTCGCCGCCGCCACGGCGCTGATGGGGAGCGCGGCATGAAGCGCGCCGTGGTGATCTGCCCCGGGCGCGGCACCTACAACGCCCCCGAGCTGGGCTATCTGGGGCGTCACTTTCCCGATCCCGCGCTGCTGGCCCGTTTCGATGCCGAGCGGGCGCGGATGGGCCAGCCGGGGCTGGCCGAACTGGATGGCGCCGAACGCTTCACCATGGCCACCCACACCCGGGGCGACAATGCCTCGGGGCTGATCTTTGCCGCGGGCTATGGCGATTTTCTGGCGATCGACCGCGCCGGGATCGAGGTGGTCGCGGTAACGGGCAATTCGATGGGCTGGTACACCGCGCTGGCCTGTGCCGGAGCGCTGGAGGCCGAGGATGGCTTCCGCCTTGCCAATACCATGGGCACGCTGATGCAGCGGGCGCTGATCGGCGGGCAGCTGATCTATCCGTGGGTGGACGAGGACTGGGTGCCCGATCCGGCACGCAAGGCCGAACTGCTGGCGCTGGTCGAGGTGCTGAACGGACGCGACGGGGCGGAACTCTACCTGTCGATCGACCTGGGCGGGATGCTGGTGCTGGCGGGCAACCCCGCCGGGCTGGAGGCCTTCGAACGCGCGGTGCCGCCGCTGCAAGGGCGTTTTCCCATGCGGCTGGGCAACCATGCCGCCTTCCACACCCCGCTGCAGGCGCCGGTGGCCGCCGAAGGGCGGGGCCTGCTGCCCGCCAGCCTGTTCCACCAGCCGGCCCTGCCGCTGGTCGACGGACGCGGGCAGATCTGGTGGCCGGGGGCCAGCAGCCCCGCCGCGCTGTGGGACTATACCCTGGGCCACCAGGTGACCGAGGCTTATGATTTCACCCGCGCGATCACCGTCGCCGCGCGCGAATTCGCCCCCGATCTGTTCGTGATCCTCGGGCCGGGCACCACGCTTGGGGGGGCGGTGGCGCAGGCGCTGATCGTCGCCGGGTGGCGGGGCATGGACGGCAAGGCGGGGTTTCAGGCCCGCCAGGCCGGGGCGCCCCTGCTGGCCGCAATGGGCCTTGCCGAGCAGCGGACCCTCGTCGAGGCTTGACATCGCCGCGCTGAGGCGGGACCAGCACGGCAATGGTCGCCGCTGCCGCTACTGCCGAATTCACCGCCCCCGACCGGGCCATGATCCGCGCCGCCTTCGGCTGCGGCGACCCGCTGGTGCGGGTGATCGGCGATCTGTGCCATCTCGCCGAGGCGCCGGCGGGGGCCCGGCTGTTCCCGCGCGACGACAGTGGCGAAACCGTGCTGCTGCTGGCGGGTGAGGCGCGCGAGGTGGCCTATGGCCGCAACGGCGCGGTGTTGGTGCTGCATCGGCTGGTGGCTGGCGAGTTCTACGGCACCCTGGTCGATCTGGGCAGTGACGGAACCCCGCCGCTGGTCGAGGCCGACAGCGCGACGCGCGGCGCCCATTTCTCCGGCCCGGCGCTGGTCCGCCTGATGGAAAGCTACAGCTGCGTCGCGGTGGCGATCACCCGCCAGCTGGCCCGCCGGCTGGAACAGATGCGCCAGCGGATGGCGGAAACCGTGCTGCTCTCGGCGGTAGGCCGGGTCTGCGCCGAACTGGCACGGCTGGCCCAGGCTAACGCCGACCAGACCATCCGCCCGGTGCCGGTCTTCACCGAACTGGCGGTAACCAGCCAGACCACGCGCGAAACCGTCTCGCGCACGGTTTCGCAGCTGGAGGCGCGCGGGATTTTCGAGCGGGTCGACGGCGGGCTGCGGCTGGTTGCGCCGCACCGGCTCGACGAACTTATCTGCTGACGGGGTTGAGCAGGTAGGCGGTGCCGCCAAGGTCGGGCTCGTCGGTCAGCCACGGCTGGAGATGCCAAGGGGCCGGCCCGGCCAGCGCGGCGCAGCCGGCAAACAGCGCATCGCACAGCGAAACCCCGGCCGGCGCGCGCCACGCCAGCCGTTCGGCCAGTTCGGCCGGCTGGCCATGCCAGATCAGGCTGCCGGTAAGCGCATCGGTTGCCGTGCCCAGCAGCCCGCGCGCCAGCCCGATCGCCGGGCGGTGCGCGCCGGCGCGCGCCGCATCCTGGACCGCCAGCGCCAGCCGCACCGCCGCTTCAAGATCATCGACCAGAATATCCCAGCCGTCGTGCCAGGTCCGCACCTGCGCCGCCGGCAGCCCGGCCAGCGCAGCGGTAACCGGCGCGCGGGCAGCAACCAGCTCGGCCGAGACCGGCAGCGTTCCCAGGTCCGCAAGGTCCAGCCGGATCGCCATGACCACCGCGTCACGCCGGCCGGGATCGCTCTCCTCGGGCGGATAGAGCGCTTCGGCATCGGCATCGCGCGATACCGTCAGACGGTGCTGGCTGGCCGGATCGGGCCAGCGGCGGCCCTGCACCGCGGTGTTGGTGCCCCCGCCATGCTCGTCGAGCACCAGCCACTGCAACGCGCGCGTGGCATAGCGGCGGGCACATTGGCGGCTGGCGCCGATCGCCACATCGCCGGCCAGCCGGGTGGCCAGGCTGTCGTGCGGGTGATCGCTGGGTGGGCCGACCACCCGCAGGCTGGCGGCGCGCGCGGCAACGGCATCGAACCGCCCGGCCCAGGCCATGCCGGCGGGCAGCACCGACTGGCGGCGGAAATCGACCAGCGGTGCGGGCAGCACCAGGTGAAGCTCACCCCCCGCCGCCAGGACCTGTTCGGCAATGACGATATCGGCCCCGGCGGCCAGCGCTCCGAAGGCAAACCCGACCTTTTCCGCGGCGATCAGCTGTCGGGTCGCCGCAGCGATCGCCGCTTCGGCGGCACCACCGGCGGCAACCCCCATATGCCCGGCGAAGTGCAGCGCCGCCGGCGGGCGGAACGGGTCGAGCCACGCGGGATCCACCGCCAGCACCTCGGACAGCTCGGCCAGCTGGGCGACGGTCACCGCGCGTTCGTCCCAGCCATCGGGATCGGCTTGCGCCGCCTCGGCCAGTGCGGCGGTGGCGCCGGGCAGATTGCCCAGGATCAGCAGCGCTTCGGCCCGGGTTGCGGCGAGGTAATAGCGCGTATCGTTGACCGGCTCGGGCGCCGCCAGGCGCGCCACGACCCAGCCGGCCAGATCGCGCGCCCTCGGCGCATCGCCCGCCAGCAGCGCGGTGCTGGCGGCATTGATCGCAAGGTAGGGCTGGGGGTCAAGCCGGTGCGCGGCGGCATAGGCCTCGGTTGCCGAAGCCATCAGCCACGGCTGCGCCGCCAGACCCGCCAGCCGCGATTGCGATTTGCGCAGCCGACCGAGCACGGCAAGCACGGCGGAATCGTCGTGCCGGCCGGCATAGTGGGCATCGAACAGCTCCACCGCGCGCTCGACCGCCCCCGCCCGGGCAAGCGCGGCAACGGTCATCAGCGAGGGCGGGGCGGGGTTCACGGGCTATTGCTGTCCCGAGTGCATCGGCTGCACGGCCAGTGCTCAACCCGGTGGGGGGGTGCCGGGCGGATTGCCCACGTCCGGATCGATCCGCAGCCGCAGGTCTGGCGCCCCGCCCGGCTGGGCCATCGCAACATAGACGTTGAACGGGTGAACGCTGCCCGCTCCACTGTGACCATGCGCAACTGTCGAGCGGCCAATCAGCCCCATTGCCATGTCACCTGCGCCGGCGCAGTGATAGTGGCCGGCATGGCTGTGTCCCTTGAAGCGGATCGGTGCACCGCCAACCTGCGCCGAGGTGTCAAACTTCCAGCCCCATTCAGAGGCGAGGATGATCCGGAACAAGCGCACCACCCCCGGTGGCACCGCCAACTGCTGGCTGCCATCGGGCAGGGTAACGACTGCATCCGGATGATCCGGTGCAGCCATCGAAAATTTCAGCGTTTTACGCCCACTGGGCAGCGTGGCGGTGACAAGGTTGAACACCACATCAACCGTGTCGTGCTGCTCGCCGGCCCCGAGTGCCGGACCCGATGGCAAGTGGTCGGTGGTATTGGGCAATGTTGCCATAGTGCGATCCCTTATTGGCTGGCGGATGAAAATCAGTTGGGGAGGTCGGCGAGGCGCTTGCTCCAGTACGCCCAAGCATCGTTGCGCGGATCATGGGCGTGAAGTTTGGCGATTATTCGCTGTGCATCGGCGCGGGCGCTTCGCGCCAGGGCGTGATCGCCGGCATTGTGGGCGCCCACGATCAGGCCGACCTTTGCCAGCATCAGGCCGTGCCGCGCGCGAAAGTCATCAGGGTGAGCCGCTACAATCGCTTCGACCATCACGGTCTGCTTGCGGCGGATTTCAAGGGCCTGCTGCAGCCGCCCGGCGGCGGTTTCCGCATCGGCCTGCCAGCCCATACTGTTGGCGAGATCGAGCTGCTTGACCAGATCTTGCGGCCGGGCGGCAGCCAGTTGGCTCTTCAGCTCCATCGCCGCCTGGCAATGCTGCACGGCCACAGCCGGCTCGACCGGAGGTACCAGCGCCAGATCGCACAGGTTCTGTTCGGCATAGCCCATTTCGCTGAGGCTGCGCTCGCTGTTCGGTTCGACCGTGCGCAATCGCAAGGCGAGGTCGCGATAGTTGCGGAAGCGGACCCCTACCACCGGTTTTGACGCGGCATCCCGAATGACATGACGCTCAGCCCCCAGCCAGAATTCATTCTGGGCATGATCGAAAATCCGTTGCGGATTGTTGGGTGCACGGCGCAGCAGATCGGCAGTGATCCGCGCGCTCTGCTCGAACAACGGGCGGGCCAGCCTGCGGTTCTTCTGGTCGTTCATAGCATCCTCGCCCATCGCGGTCAGCAGGCGGGCGCGCCGTTCGAGCACGTCATCGGGCAGCGAGGAAAGGTCGCGGGTGGCATCGTAGTGCTGCATGGCGCGCTGGTTGACTGCGCCCATGATATCCAGCCTGCCGACGCTCTTCAGGCGATCGCGCAGATCGGTCAGCATGAATTCGACCATGGCCTCGCTCTCGTTGCGCTGGGCTTCTGCCTCGGCGCGCGCCCGAATGGCCATGAAGGCCAACCCACCCGCCCCTAGACTGAGCGCCACCGATGCCGCCGTGATCGCCATCACGCGGCGCATCCGCCGCTGCGAATCCCGCTGGATCAGCCCGTCCAGCGGCAGCCCGGCCAGCGGGGCGACCAGCTTGAGCAGCGCCAGCCGCGAACCGTCGCCACCCTTGCGGAAATCCGCGGCAAGCGGCTCGACCGGCGCGGCCGGATCGCCATAGAGCGGGGCCGGAAAGGCCTCTGCCGGCTCGCCCCGTACCAGCGCGGTCAGCACCGGGCGGGCGGGGAACAGGCGGCGGAATTCCTCGATTTCTCGGGCCACCCACTGGCTGGCCTTGGCCGCCGGGCTGGCCACCACCACCAGCGCTGCCGAACGCGCCAGCGCCTGGCGCACCTCGGTGCTCAGGTCTGCCCCGGCGGAAAGTTCGGCGCGATCGATGAACACCCGGCGCCGGGCACGCGGGCCGCGTGGCTCGCCCGGCAGGGCAAAGCGTTCCAGCTGGCGATGCAGAGCAAAGGCGGTGCGCCGGTCATGGTGGCTGTAGGAAATGAACGCCCAATAGTCGGGCGCGCTTGGCGCGGCCTGGCCTGGTCCCTCCGAATCCTCCATGGGGCCATGATTGGCGGGCGCCAGCGTTGCAGGCAACGTAAAAAACGCCTTGTAACGGCTATTTGGACGCCCTGCCGGGCACTATTAGTGCCTAATTGGCAATAACCTGGCGGCGGATGGTCAGCCCAGCGCTATGGCCTCGGCAATCGCCCGCAGGCGCAGGGCCTGTTCGAGGTGCAGCAGTTCGGTCATCCGCCCCTCGACCCGGATCGCGCCCTTGCCCTGGTTTTCGGGCAGGGCGAAGGCGGCGATCACTGCGTCGGCCCAGGCGAGTTCGCCGGCACCGGGCGAAAAGACCGCGTTGCACGGATCGACCTGGGCGGGGTGGATCAGGGTCTTGCCGTCGAAACCGAACTCCGCCCCCTGTTCGGCCTCGGCAGCGAACACGCCCATCTCGACCACCTCATTGCAGACGCCGTCGACCGCCGCCAGCCCGTGGGCCCGCGCGGCCTGCACCGTGGCCGCCAGCGCGGGGACGAAAGGCGCGCGGCCGGGCAGCAGGCGCGCACGCATTTCCTTGGCCAGATCGTTGGTGCCCATCACGAAGGCTGCCAGCCGCGTGCCGCTGGCGCAGGCGGCGATGGCAGGCAGCGCGGGGATCGCCCGGCAGGTCTCGATCATCGCCCACAGCGCCATCCCGGCGGGAGCCGCCCCCAGCGCGGCGTGATAGCGGGCGATGTCGCCCGGCCCGTCAACCTTGGGGGCAAGCGCCGCATCGGCGCCACTGGCGGCAACCATGGCGAGGTCTTCCGCCGCCCAGGGGCTGCCCAGCGCATTGACCCGGATCACCATTTCGCGCCGGCCCCAGCCGCCTTCGGCCAGCGCAGCGCGGGCCATCTCGCGGGCTTCGGCCTTGGCCTCCGGCGCGACCGCATCCTCCAGATCGAGGATCACCGCATCGACCGGCAGGGTGCGCGCCTTGGCCAGCGCCTTGGCATTGGTGGCCGGCAAATAGAGCACCGAGCGGCGCGGGCGGATCGGAACGGCCATGGTCTTTGCTCCCGTAACAGCCCAAGGCACTGGTGCAATTCGCCCGGCGAGACAAGCGGCGCGCGGCATGGCCGCTCAAGAAAAAGGCATTGCCGCCAGCCCGCACGCCCCGCTAATCCGGCGGCGAACCCATGGGAGCCCCCTGATGAGCCGCGCCGCCTCGCTTGACCTGTTGAACCGCTATTACACCGCCTTCAACGCCGGCGATGGCGAAGCGATGCTGGCCTGCCTGACCGACAATGTCGCGCACGACATCAACCAGGGCAGCCGGCAGGAAGGCAAGGCAGCATTCCGCGCCTTCCTCGCCCATATGGACCGTTGTTACGCCGAGCAGCTGGAAGGCATCGTGGTGATGGCCAGCGAGGACGGCAGTCGCGCCGCCGCCGAATTCGTCGTCCACGGCCAGTACCTGGCAACCGACGAAGGCCTGCCCGAGGCGACCGGCCAGCGTTACGTGCTGCCCGCCGGGGCCTTTTTCGACATTGCCGGCGGGCTGATCTCGCGGGTTTCGGTCTATTACAACCTGGCCGACTGGACGGCGCAGGTCGGCGGATGAGCATTACGGTCCGCCCACTGACCGGGGCCGAAATCGGCGCGGCGCTGGGCGACCTTGCCGCGCTGCGGATCGCGGTCTTTGCCGCCTACCCCTATCTCTACGATGGCGATGCGACCTACGAGGCGGAATATCTCAAGGAATTTGCCGCCGCGCCCAGCGCGGTGCTGGTCGCTGCCTTCGATGGGGCGCGGATCGTCGGCGCGGCAACCGCCGCCGCGATGGCCGAGCAGAAGGGCGAATTCCAGCAGGCCTTCGTCGAGCGCGGCTGGGATGTCGGGCGCCTGTTCTATTTCGGCGAGAGCGTGCTGCTGCCCGAGTATCGCGGCCACGGCATCGGCCACGCCTTCTTCGACCAGCGCGAGGCGCGGGCGCGCGAATGCGGGGCCAATGCGGCCTGTTTCGCGGCCGTGATCCGTGCCGATGACCACCCGGCGCGGCCCACCGGCTATACCCCGCTTGACGGCTTCTGGACGAAGCGCGGCTATGCCCCGGTGCCCGGCTTTATCGCCGAGCTGGACTGGAAAGAGCACGGACACGACCAAGAGGTGACCAACCGCCTGCAATACTGGCTGCGGCAATGGTGAGCCTGACCCTGGCCGCCGCCGCCTACCCGATCGACCAGCTGGCCGACTGGGGGGCCTATGCCGCCAAGCTGGAGCGCTGGGTGGCGGAAGGCGTGGCAGGCGGGGCGCAGCTGCTGGTCTTTCCCGAATACGGGGCGATGGAACTGGCGGCGCTCGATCCCGCCACCATGGGCGATCTGGCAGCCTCGATCGACACGGTTTCGGCGCTGCTGCCCCGCATCGACGCGCTGCATGCCGAACTGGCCGCGCGCCACGGGGTGCATATCCTGGCCGCCAGCGCCCCGCGCCGCGATGCCGACCGGCGCGCCCGCAATGCCGCCCGGCTGTTTGCCCCCAACGGCAAGGCGGGGGTGCAGGACAAGCTGGTGATGACCCGGTTCGAGCGCGAGCAGTGGCACATCACCGGCGGCACACCCTTGCGCCTGTTCGACACCGCACTGGGGCGGATCGGGGTGGTAACCTGCTATGACAGCGAGTTCCCGCTGCTGGCGCGAGCGCTGGTCGAGGCCGGGGCGGAGCTGCTGCTGGTGCCCAGCTGCACCGACAGCGCCCACGGTTACTGGCGGGTGCGGGTGGGGGCGCAGGCCCGCGCGCTGGAGGGGCAATGCTTCACCGTGCAAGCGCCCACCGTCGGCCTTGCCCCGTGGTCGCCCGCGGTGGACGAAAACCACGGCGCCGCCGGCATCTTCGCCCCGCCCGATCTCGGCATGCCCGCCGATGGCGTGGTGGCGCTGGGGGCGATGAACGTTCCGGGCTGGACCTTTGCGACCATCGATCTGGCCGATGTTGCCCGGCTGCGCGCCCATGGCGCGGTGCTGAACGCCCGCCATTGGCTGGAACAGCCGGGGGCCGCGCCGCTGCCTGCGGTCGAGGTCGTCAGCCTGCGTTAGGCGGGCAGGGTCAGGGCGCGGGCGCCCGCTTCCCCCAGCCAACGTGCCCTGACGCCCCAGACCCGTTCGATCACCGTTTCCGTCAGCGCCTCGGCCGGCGGGCCATCGGCGACCAGCCGCCCCCCGTCGAGCACCAGCACCCGGTCGGCGCTGTTCATCGCCATGGCCAGGTCATGCAGCACCAGCACCACGCCGCGCCCGGCGCGCGCCTCGACCTTCAGCAGGTGCAGCAGGGCGAGGGCATGGCCCAGATCAAGGCTGGCCAGCGGTTCATCGGCAAGGATCCAGCACGGATCGCCCGCCAGCACCCGCGCGATCAGGGCCCGCGCCCGCTCACCCCCCGACAGGTGCGAGACCGGGCGGTGGCGCAGGCCTTCCAGCTCCATGGTGGCGATCGCCCGATCGACCGCACCGCCGCCGCCCACCCCGCCCCAGGGCAGCCGGCCCAACGCCACCAGCACCTCGACGCTGACATCCCAGGCCACATCGCCGGCCTGCGGGAGATAGCCGATCGCCTGCGCCCGCTGTCGCGCCGGCATGGCCACCAGCGGGGCATCGCCCATCAGCACCGTGCCACTATCTGGCGCCAGCAGCCCGGCAAGGCAGGCCAGCAGGCTGCTCTTGCCCGCCCCGTTCGGCCCGCAGATCGCGGTCACTTCGCCGGGGCGCAGCACCGCGCTGACCCCGTCGAGCCGCCCGCCAAGGCCCAGATCGCGCGCCGCCAGCATCAGGCCAGCCCCCGGCGCAGCCGCAGCAGCAGGGCAAGAAAGAACGGTGCGCCAAGCAGGCTGAGCGCAATCCCCAGCCGCAGCTCGCCACCAGCCAGCGGCAGCAGGCGGCACAGGCTGTCGGCCACCACCAGCAGCAGCGCTCCGCCCAGCGCCGAGGGCAGCAGCAGCGACGAGGGCCGCCGGTCGGTAAAGGGGCGGACGAAATGCGGCACCATCAGGCCGACAAAGCCGATGATTCCGGCCACGGCCACGCTGGCCCCGACGGTCAGCCCCACCCCGGCGATGATCCAGCTTTGCAGCCGGCGCGGCTCCACCCCCAGCGAACGCGCGGCGGCCTCGCCCAGCGTCAGGGCATCGAGCGAAGGACCAGTGCGCCACAGGCAGGCCAGGCCCAGCGCGGTCAGCGGGGCCCCCAGCCAAACCTCGCTCCACCCCCGGTCGGCCAGCGCACCCATCAGCCAGGTGACGATTTCGGAGAGGGCAAAGGGCGAAGGGGCAAGGCTGATCGCCAGGCTCATCAGCGCGCCCGACAGGCTGGCGATCATCATCCCGGCCAGGGTGAACAGCGCCACCCCGCCCTCGCGCCCCGCAATCAGCGAGAGCAGCGCCATCGCCCCGCCCGCCCCGGCCAGCGCCAGTGCGGGCAGCGCCCACCAGCCGGTCGGCACCCCGGCCGCGCCCAGCCACAGGCTGAGCACCGCCCCCAGCGCCGCCGAGGGGGCGATGCCGAACAGGCCCGGATCGGCCAGCGGATTGCGCAGATAGCCCTGCATCACCGCGCCCGAGGTGCCAAGCCCGGCCCCGACCACCAGCGCCAGCACCACGCGCGGGGCGCGCAGGCCAGCCAGGATCAGCGGGGCATTGGCGATGGTCGGGTGAAGGGGATCAATCCACACCCGCCCGGCCAGCAGGGCCAGCGGCACGGCCACCACGAGCGCGGCGAGCAGGGCAAGGTTCAACCTCATGTCGTCGCGCGCCGCACTTCGGCCAGCCGGCGGGCCGCACGGATGATCGTCGGCCCGCCACACCATTCGAGCACCGGATCGAAGGCGAAACGGCGCGTATGCGGCAATCCGGCCAGCGCCGGATGGACCAGCAGGCGATCTTCCTGCGCATGGCCGTTGGCGGCCACAAGGATCACCGGCGGCGGATCGGCCAGCACGGCCTCAAGCGGCAGGATATTGGCCTGGGCGACGCCGCGCGTGGCGCTGAAGTTGGCAAAACCGGTGCGGGCCAGCAGATCGCTGATCAGCGTTTCGCGCCCCGGCACCATGCCCCCCGCCTGCCAGACCAGCGCCGGCAGCGCCCGGCTGCCCGGGGGCGGCGCCGCGCGGGCTAGCTCATTCCCGATCCGCGCCACCAGCGCCTCGCCCCGATCGGGGTGGCCGGCCAGCGCGGCGATCCGGCGGATCTGGCCGATACTTTCGGCAACCGTCCGCGGGATCGGGAATTCGGCCAGCGCCAGCCCCAGCCGGGCCATGGCGGCACGGGTTGCCGGCGGGGTGAAGTTGCCCGACAGCACCAGATCGGGCTTCAGCGCCGCCACTTCCTCCAGCTCGCCGCCCAGCGCCGGATAGCGCCGGGCCACGGCAACATCCATCGAGCTTTGCGCCGGATCGGAACTGTAGGCCGAGAGCCCGGCGATCGCCCCGGGGTCGGCCACCTCGGCCAGGATCGCGTCGGTGCAGGGGTTGAGGCTGACGATCCGCTGCGGCGCCGGGGGCACCGGCGATGGTGCCGGCGCCGGGGAGCAGCCCCCCAGCGCCAGCGCCATCAGCCAGGCCGCCCGGCGGGCCATGGGCTCAGTACTTCACCCGCAGGCCGGCATAGCCGCTGCGCCCGGGGGAATTGTAGCCATAGGCGGTCTGGTACTGACTGCCGCCGGCATTCTCGAGCCGGGCGAACAGCTGGACCCGGCTGGTCAGGTCATAGGATCCGCGCAGCGTCACCAGGGTATAGCCGGCAAGGTTGCGGATCGTGCCGACCGCGACATTGTAGGCCGAATTGTAGTCGATCGCCTTCGACACCAGCCGCAGGTCGGCACCCAGGGCCAGGCCCTTCAGCGGGGTCTGCCAATCGGCCGCCAGGTTCAGGGTGTTGCGCGGGCGGCGGGCCAGGTCGCGGTTGTTGGTGACATCGCGCGGGGCCATCCAGGTGAAGTTGCCGCTGATCGCCAGGCTGCTGACGGGGCGCACCCCGCCCTCGATTTCCACCCCGTTCACGCTGGCGCTGGCGGTGTTGAAATAGGTGAAGCTCGAATTGTCGTAATAGATCAGGTTGCGGGTATCGCGCTTGAACCAGGTCAGGCTGGCGAAGACCTTGCCCGAACGTTCGCCATATTCCAGCGCGGCGTCATAGCTGCGGCTGGTTTCGGGCTTGAGCGCGGGGTTGCCGGTGCCGAATCCGGCATAAAGCTGATAGAGGCTCGGCGCCTTGAAGCCCTCGCCGTAAGAGGCGCGCAGCCGCAGCGCGCCGGCCAGACGCAGCGCGGCGTTGGCCCCGCCGGTCCAGTGGCTGCCGAACTGACTGTGGCTGTCGACCCGCGCCCCGGCGGCCAGCGTCAGGCGGTCGGAATAATAGCCCAGCAGCAGGTGGCCCGAATCGAGCGTCGCGGTGTGGCGGGCATCGAAGGTATCGAAGGCCCGGGTCCACTCGTGCTCGGCCCCGAAGTCGAGCCGCAGGTGCAACGGCAGGGCGAGATCACCGGTCACCGTGCCGCGCTCCGACAGGCCCTGATAGTCCGAGGGGAACGGGGTGCTGACATAGTGCCGGCGCACATCCGCCAGGCTGGCCGAAGCATTGAGGTGCAGCGGGCCCGAAACGTAGTTCAGCGCCATCCCGCCCGAGGTGTCTCGGGTCAGCTGCTCGGCGAAGGAACCGAACTGGTCGATCCCCTGCCGGGTATCGGCATAGCGGCCATTGGCCGACAGGCTCAGCCCCTCCGCCAGGGTGACCCGCGCCCGGGCGCCGCCGCGCCACTGGTCGGTGCCGCCGTTGAAGGTGTCGAACACGGTCGGCGGAAAGCCGTCCGAATGCTGGTGCCCGGCATCGAGCGAGACCGCCCAGCGATCGCGCTTCAAACCTGCGGTGGCATTCTCGGCATTCGAGCCATAGGCGCCCCCTTCGGCGCTGGCCTCGATCCCATTGGCTTCGCGGGTAGTGATCGCCAGGACCCCGGCCATCGCCTGGCTGCCCCAGACCACCGAATTCGATCCGCGCAGCAGTTCGAGATGATCGACCGCCGACAGCGCCAGCGGCCCGATGTCGTAATTGCCCGAAGGGCTGGCCAGATCGGCCACCTTCACCCCGTCGACCAGCACCAGCACCTGATCCGAATCGCCGCCGCGCACGAACAGGCTGGTAACCCCGCCCAGCGGCCCGTTGCGCGAGAAGGAAACGCCGGGCAGGCGGGTCAGCACCCGGGCCAGATCGGGGCCCTGAACCCGGTCGATCTCGTCACGGCCGACATGGCTGACGGTCTGGCCGACCTGGGTGATCGGCAGGGCCGAGCCGCTGGCCGTGACAACGATGGTATCGGTGGCATCGCCTTCGCTGGCGAAGGCAAGGGTCGGAGCCACGACAAGCGCGGCGGTGCAGGCAAGACGGATGATCATGACGCAATACTCCCACGACGAACGAAAGCCGTTCGTGGCGGGAGGGGCCGCCGGCGCCCACCGTGGGCACCGCCTTGCGGCCTTCTCGCTGCATTCCGGTCCACTCCGCCCGGCGCTGAACGACCGCCGCCGGCAGGTCTCCTGGCTCTCCGGGTCGTCAGCGCCGCCCGCCTTCCCGGCCGGCTGGCCAGTGGCATAATGGACGGCGCCTCGCCGGATACAGTTGCGGGGGCAGCTCCTTTGGGACCGGCACTGGGCCGCTCCGTCCGGATTCCCTTTTACGCCCCCTTGCGGGGGCACCGGTGGCGCGGCCGGCGGCTTAGCGCCATTGCCCGATGATGGCAAGATTGATGCCGCTACGGCAGCCTTGGCTGGGCGGAAATTGGCCGAAAATCCTCGACGGAGCGGCACGGTTCGGGCAATCTCGACTTCTACCGCCCGCGGGCGGCCCATCGATCAAGGGAGAGATAGAACATGGCAGAGGCCTATATCGTGGCAGCGGGGCGGACCGCCGGTGGCAAGCGCGGCGGGGCGCTGGCCAACTGGCATCCGGTCGACATGGCGGGCGAAGTGCTGAACGCCCTGGTCGACCGTTCGGGGATCGACCCCGCGGCGATCGACGACGTGGTGATGGGCTGCGTCAGCCAGGCCGGCGAACAGGGCTTTCAGGTTGGCCGCAACGCGGTGCTGGCCTCGAAGCTGCCCAATTCGGTGCCGGCGGTCAGCGTCGACCGGCAGTGCGGCAGCTCGCAGCAGGCGATCCAGTTCGCCGCGCAGGCGGTGCTGTCGGGGACCCAGGACATCGTCATCGCCGCCGGGGTGGAAAGCATGACCCGCGTGCCGATGGGCACCAATATCGCCTTGCACGCCCAGGCCGGGATCGGCGTCGGCCCGATTTCCGAGCGCATCCAGCAACGCTTTGGCGTGAAGATGTTCAGCCAGTTCATGGGCGCCGAAATGCTGGCCAAAAAGCACGGGATGTCGCGCGAGGAGCTCGACGCCTTTGCCTTCGGAAGCCATCGCCGCGCCGCTGCGGCCGAGGCCGCCGGGGCTTTTGACGCCGAGATCGTGCCGCTGTCGGTCGAAGGTGGCATGCACACCCGCGACGAGGGCATCCGCCATGATGCCACTCTGGAGGGGATTGCCTCGGTCAAGCTGCTGCAGGAGGGCGGGGTGATCACCGCCGCCAATGCCAGCCAGATCTGCGACGGGGCAAGCGGCGTGCTGATCGTCAACGAGGCCGCGCTGAAGACCCACGGCCTGACCCCGCTGGCCCGCATCCACAACCTGACGGTAACCGCCGGCGATCCGGTGATCATGCTGGAAGAGCCCCTGCCCGCGACCGATCGCGCGCTGGCCCGCGCCGGCATGAAGATCGACGACATCGACCTGTTCGAGGTCAACGAGGCCTTTGCCTCGGTCCCGCTGGCCTGGCTGAAGCATACCGGGGCGGACTATGCCCGGCTGAACGTCAACGGCGGCGCCATCGCGTTGGGCCACCCGCTGGGCGCCAGCGGCACCAAGCTGATGACCACGCTGGTCCACGCGCTGCGCGCGCGCGGAAAGCGCTATGGCCTGCAGACCATGTGCGAAGGCGGCGGAATCGCCAACGTGACCATCGTCGAGGCGCTGTGAGCGCGCGATGAGCGGCGAGCGACGCGGCCCGCTGGCGGGCCTTCGGGTGCTGGAATTCGCCGGGATCGGCCCCGGCCCCCACGCCGCCATGCTGCTGGCGGACCTGGGGGCCGAGGTGCTGCGGATCCAGCGCCCGGGGGGCAATGGCTTTCCCAACCCGGTGGTTGACCGGGGGCGCGGCGAACTGGTGCTCGACATCCGGACCGATGAAGGCAAGGCCCGCGCGCGGGCGCTCGCCGGCGCCGCCGATGTCTTGCTGGAAGGCAACCGGCCGGGGGTGATGGAGCGGCTGGGGCTGGGCCCGGACGCGCTGTGCGCCGCCAATCCGCGCCTGGTTTACGGGCGGATGACCGGCTGGGGCCAGGAGGGCCCGCTGGCCCACACCGCCGGGCACGACATCAACTACATCGCGCTGACCGGCGCCCTGGCGGCGATGGGCAAGCCGGGCGAACCGGCGGCGATCCCGCTCAATCTGGTGGGCGATTTCGGCGGCGGCTCGCTCTACCTCGTGGTCGGCGTGCTGGCCGCGCTGTTCGAGCGCGAACGCTCGGGCCGGGGGCAGGTGATCGACGCGGCGATCATCGACGGGGTCACCTCGCTGCTGACCATGTTCACCGGGCTGATCGGCTCGGGGATCGTCACGCTCGACCGCTCGCGCAACATGCTGGGCGGGGCGGCGCCGTTCTATCGCACCTATCTGTGCCGCGATGGGGCGGAGATCTCGGTCGGGGCGATCGAGCCCCAGTTCTTCGCCGAATTCCTCCGCCAGCTGGGGCTGGAGGAGCTGGCCCCGGCCCAGCACGACCAGCGCCGCTGGGGCGAGATCGCCGGGCGCTTTGCCCAGGTCTTCGCCAGCGAGGATCGCGACCACTGGGCGCGGCTGTTCGAAGGCTCGGACGCCTGTGTTGCCCCGGTGCTGACCGTGGCCGAAGCCATGGCCCACCCCCACAACGCCGTGCGCGGAGCCTATGAGGAGCGCGACGGGGTGATGCAGCCCGCCCCCGCACCGCGCCTGTCGCGCACGCCCGGCACGATCCGGGGCAAGGAGGATGGCGAGGCGATGGCCGGGCGCTGGCTGGCGGGCTGATCACGCGCTCGCACGATCCGGGCAACAGAGTCCTTGTTTGAGTGCTGCCCATCAGGGCAGCCGGGCACCACCCGCCCCGCCTCC
>JAFECL010000027.1:26184-29728 GCA_018242165.1 Pseudomonadota bacterium | reverse complement strand
TGGGGGTCGGGTGGGGAGGCGGGGCGGGTGGTGCCCGGTTCCGCCAATGCGGAACACATCAACAGCTAAGCCGCCAGCGCGGCGCTCTCGATCTCGGCCAGGGCGCCATGCAGGCGTGCCGCCGCCGCCGGGGTCAGGCGGTGCTCGAACAGGGTCAGGTGACGTTCCAGGGTGCGGCGGACGGTGCCCGAACCGGCCTCGGTCGGCACCCCCAGCTCGCGGTAATGCTCAAGCCCATAGCGCAGGATGATCGTGGCGTTGATCGCCAGGTCGCGCAGCCGTTCGCGCGGCCAGTCGAGCAGCCCGGAATCGGCCAGCGCCACCAGCCGCGCCTCAAGCTGGTCGAACGAGCGCTCGAGCCACTGCGGGGCGCGGGCGCGGACCAGTTCGCTGTGCTCGCCGTAGGTCGGCTGGTCGCGGAAGAAAAAGCGGAAGCTGCGGAATTCGTGCATCGCCACCGCCAGCAGCTGGACATAGTCTTCCAGCGCATCGCCGCTGGCCGGCATGGCCAGCCGCGCCTCGAGCATGGCCGCAAAGCGCTCGCTGAGGGCTTCGAGCAGCGCGTGCTTGGTCTTGAAGTGATACCACAGGTTGCCCTCGGCGATGCCGCATTCGGCCGCCAGCGCGGCGGTGGTGACCGCGCCGTAGCCCTGTTCGTTGAACAGGCGCAGCGCGGTCTCGAGAATGCGGTCGCGGGTCCGCATCAGTAGCGCGACAGTTCGACCGGCAGCGAGGTGTAGCCGTGGACGAAGCACGAATGCACCCGGCCAGGCTGGCCCACCACATTGGCACGCAGCCGGCGCTTGGCCATTTCCTCGAGCAGGACCACCAGTTGCAGTTCGGCGACGCGCGCGCCGACGCAACGGTGGATGCCATAACCGAAAGCCAGGTGCCGGCGGGCGTTTTCGCGGTCGAGAATCACCTTGTCGGGATCGGCAAAGACCGTCTCGTCGCGGTTGGCCGAGAGATACCACAGCACCACCGCCTCGCCTTCCTTCATCGCCACCCCGTCGACCACCGCATCCTCGGTCAGGGTCCGGCGCATATGGGCCAGCGGGCTTTGCCAGCGGATCAGCTCTTGCACCGCGTTGGGGATCATCCCCGGATCGGCCTCGAGCCGGGCGCGCTGGTCGGGGAAGAGGTCGAGCCCATAGGCGAAGGCGCTCATCGAATTGCGGGTGGTGTCGTTGCCGCCCACCACCAGCAGCATCAGGTTCCCGAGGAATTCGAGCGGGTCCATGTGGTTCATCGCCTCGCTCTGCAGCATGACCGAAATCAGGTCCTTGCCGGGGTTGGCGAGGCGCTGCTGCCACAGCGCGGCAAAGGCGTAGCCCATCTCGTCCATCTTGGCATTGTGCTTCACGGGCCCGTCCTCGCGGGTCACCATCTCGACGTCGCCGGCAACGTCCGACCATTCGGTCAGCCGGTGGCGTTCCTCCCACGGGAAATCGAACAGCCGGGCCAGCATCCCGGTAGTCAGTTCGATCGAAACCTTCTGCACCCAGTCGAAGGTTTCGCCGAGCGGCAGCGAATCCAGCACCGCCGCGGTGCGCGCCCGCACGTCGCCCATCATGGCCTGAACCTCGGCCGGGCCGAAGGCCGGGGCGACGGCGCGGCGCTGCGCGGTATGGCGCGGCGGATCCATGGCGATGAACATCGGCGCGCGGCGTTCCTCGGGACGGCGCATGTCGTTGCGCCCGGCGATGGTGATGCCGCCGTACTCGAAGCTCGACGAAAAGATCTTGGGCAGCGATTCGATGTGCACGATCGGCTTGTAGGTGGCCACCGACCAATAGGGGCCGAACCGGCTTTCGGGCACGTAGTGGATCGGCGCCTCGGCGCGAAGCTGGCGGAACGGCGCCTCCCAGCGATCCTCGGTAAACAGTTCGACCGCCGAGGGATCGAAGTCGATTGCGGGGTGGGCAGGCTGGGCAAAAGTGGCGCTGGCGGACATCGGGGGCATCCCTTGTTGCGGTATTTAGGGTTCTTACCCTAGAATCGCGGTAGCGGTCAAGCGGCCGGCCCGCCAGCACCTTGCGGGTTTGCCATCCGCCGCTGGCCGGTCTAGCCATAAGCGCAAGGCAGGCAGGGGGACGGGACGATGAAGCGCAAGGGGCTGATGGCGGCGGCGGTGCTGGCCGGGCTGGTGGGCGGGTTCTTCCTGCTGGCGCCGGCCATTCTCGAAAACTCGATGAACCGGATCGACCACAAGGAGCTGATCCCGGTAAGCGCCGAGGCCCGCGCGCTGCACCAGACGCTCCAGATCGTCGATCTCCATTCGGACACCCTGCTGTGGCAGCGCGACCCGTTGCAGAACGTCGGGCGCGGGCACGAGGATCTGCCGCGCCTCGCCGCCGGGAACGTGACCCTGCAATTGTGGTCATCGGTGACCAAGACCCCGCGCCACCAGAACTACGATCACAACAGCGCCAAGGGCGACAATATCTGGATGCTGGTGGTGGCCCAGCTCCAGCCGCTCCGCACCTGGACCTCGCTGCTCGAGCGTTCGCTGTATCACGGACAGAAGCTGGATCGGGCGGTCGCGGGATCGGGTGGGCAGCTCGCCAAAGTCGATAGCACCGGCAGCCTTGATGCGCTGCTGGCCGCGCGGGCCGGCGGGCATGGTCCGGTGGGTGCGATGCTGACGGTGGAAGGCCTGCACGACCTGGAGGGCAAGGCCGAAAACCTCGACAGGCTCTATGCCGCCGGCTTCCGCGTCGCCGGCCTCGCCCATTTCTTCGACAACGATCTGGCCGGATCGATGCATGGCGAGGCCAAGGGCGGCCTGACCCCCTTCGGCCGCCAGATCGTGCGGGCGATGGAAGCCAAGGGCATGGTGGTCGATATCGCCCATTGCAGCCACGCCTGCGTGGCCGACGTGCTGGCCATGGCCCGCCGCCCGGTGATTTCCAGCCATGGCGGCGTGCAGGCGACCTGCCCGGTCAACCGCAACCTGACCGACGACGAGATCCGCGCCGTGGCCCGCACCGGCGGGGTGATCGGGATCGGTTACTGGGATGGCGCGGTCTGCGATACCAGCCCGCGCGCCACGGCCAAGGCCATGGCCCATGTCCGCGATCTGGTCGGGGTGGATGTGCTGGCGCTGGGCAGCGATTATGACGGCACCACCACGGTGCGCTTCGACACCAGCCAGCTGGTCCAGGTGACCCAAGCGCTGCTCGACGAGCATTTCACGCCCGACGAGATCCGCAAGATCATGGGCGGCAATGCCCTCAGGGTGCTGCGCGCCGGGCTGGTGCCGAAGCCGGAGCTGGCCGGTTAAGGCCTAGCCGAACCGCCCCGTGACGTAATCCCGCATCGCCTGCGTCTCGGGCTTCACAAACGCCTCGGAACTGGGGCGGAACTCGACCATCCGGCCCAGCAGCATGAAGCCGGTATAGTCCGAAATCCGCGCCGCCTGCTGGAGGTTGTGGGTGACGATGACGATGGTGAAGCTGTCCTTCAGCTCGAGCAGGGCGGTTTCGAGCTTGGCGGTCGACAGCGGATCGAGCGCCGAAGCCGGCTCGTCCAGCAGCAGCACTTC
>JAFECL010000027.1:9067-26149 GCA_018242165.1 Pseudomonadota bacterium | reverse complement strand
GTGTGGAGCTTGTCCTTCACCTCGTCCCACAGCGCGGCGCGGGTCAGCGCGGTTTCAACCACCTCGTCCATCTCGGCCTTGCCGGTCTTGCGGTAGAGCCGCACCCCGAAGGCGATATTGTCGTAGATCGACATCGGGAACGGCGTCGGCCGCTGGAAGACCATGCCGACCCGTGCGCGCAGCAGCGCGAGATCCTTCTGGGCCAGCACGTTCTCGCCCTCGAACATGATCTCGCCCTCGGCGCGCTGGCCGGGATAGAGGTCGTAGATCCGGTTCATGGTACGCAGCAGCGTGCTCTTGCCGCAGCCCGAAGGGCCGATCAGCGCGGTGATCTTGCCCCGCGCCACCGGCAGGTTGACCTTATGCAGCGCCCGGTTCCTGCCATAGAAGAAATCGAGATCGCGCACGTCCATCACCCGCTCGTCCGCCGGGGGGGCGATGATCACGCTGGGGGTATCGGCCTGGCTCTGGTCAAAGTTCACGACTGCTTGCTCCCGCGCGCCAGCGCGCGCCCGATGATATTGGCCGACAGTACCGCCACCGAGATCACCAGCGCGGCCACCCAGGCCAGCCGGCGCCAGTTCTCGTCAGCGGAGAGGGCGAAGTTGTAGATCGAGACCGGCAACGAGGCGGTCAGCCCGGTCAGCTTGGCGGCGAAGAACTGGTTGCCGGCATTGGTGAAGATCAGCGGCGCGGTCTCGCCGCTCATCCGGGCAAAGCCCAGCAGCGCTCCGGTGACGAGGCCGGTGCGGCTGGCCCGCCAGATGATCGCGCGGATCACCAGCCCCTTGCCCGCGCCAAGCGCCATCCCCGCCTCGCGCAGCTGGTTCGATTGCAGCCGCAGAATATCCTCGGTGGTGCGGGTGACAACCGGCGTGGAAAGGATCGCCAGTGCCGCCGCCCCGGCCAGTGCCGAGCCGCCATGGAACGGCACCACGAACAGTTCGTAGGCGAACAGGCCGATCAGGATCGAGGGCGCCGACAGCAGCACGTCGTTGAGAAAGCGGATCGCGCTGGCCAGCCGGTTACCCTCGCCATATTCGGCCAGATAGGTGCCGACCAGGATCCCGATCACCACCGCCAGCGCCATGCCCACGCCACACATCAGCAGCGAGCCGACCATGGCGTTGCGCAGGCCGCCGGTGCCCAGCGGCTCGCCCCCGCCGGGGGTGTCGGTGGTGAAGGCGGCAAGGTTGATCCCGCCCAGGCCATTGACCAGCAGCGACGAGAGGATCGCCACCAGCGCCAGCACCGCCACCAGCGTGGCCAGGCTGGTCAGGGTGACGAATACCGCATTGGCGGCCTTGCGCCGGGCATAGCGCGCCGGATCGGTCAGCCGGGCCATCAGAACTTCTCCCGCGCCAGCAGCATGCGGGCCACGGCCAGCACCGAGAAGGTGATCACGAACAGCACCAGCCCCAGCGCGACCAGCGCCGAGATGTGGAGCGTACCGTTGGCCTCGGCGAATTCGTTGGCAATCGTTGAGGCGATGGTGCTGCCCGAATCGAACAGCCCCTTGGGGAAGGCGTGGCTATTGCCGATGATGAAGGTCACCGCCATGGTCTCGCCCAGCGCGCGGCCCAGCCCCAGCATCACCGCGCCGATCGCGCTGCGCCGCACATAGGGCAGCATGATCGCGCGGACTACCTCGAAGCTGGTGCAGCCCATGCCATAGGCCGCCTCGCGCACATGGCCGGGCACCGAGAGCAGCAGCTCGCGGAACACCGTGGCGATGAAGGGCAGGACCATGATCGCCAGCACCAGGCTGGCGGTGAAGATGTTGGTGCCGTTGGGCACGCCCTGGGTCAGCCATTCGATCCACCCGCCGGGGGTGGCGGCCAGCATCAGCGGCATCTGGACATGTTCGGCAAACCACGGGGCCAGCACGAACAGCCCCCACATGCCGTAGACGATCGAGGGAATGCCGGCGAGCAGCTCGACCGCGATGCCCACCCAGTGGGCCAGCGCCGCCGGGCAGAATTCAACCAGGAACACCGCAATCCCCACCGCCAGCGGCAGCGCCACCAGCATGGCCAGCAGGGCGGTAACCAGCGTGCCGACGATCGGCCCGGCCGCGCCATATTCATCGGTCACCGGGTTCCACACCGACGAGGTGAAGAAGCCGGGGCCGAAATGGGCCAGCGCCGGCCAGCCGCCGATCACCAGCGCCACCAGCAGCCCGGCCAGCGTCGCCATCAGCAGCACGGCGGCGGAAAAGCACAGGCCGTGGAACAGCGCATCGCCCCGCACCACCCGGCGCGGGGCGATGGTGTCGGCCATCGCGGTCAGGGATTGGGCCATCGGCGGGCGATCAGCGGCTGACGTAGACCGGCTTGCCGCCAGCCGTCACCTGCAGCCATTGTTTGCGGACCATCGCCTTCACCCCGGCGGGCATCGGCACGTAATCCAGCTGGTTGGCCTTGGCGTCGCCGGCCTTGTAGGCCCAGTCGAAGAACTTCAGCACGCTGGCGGTACGCGCCGGATTGGCCGGGTTCTTGTAAACCAGGATGAAGGTCGCGCCCGAGATCGGCCAGGCCTGCGCGCCCGGCTGGTTGATCAGCAGCACATAGTTGCCCGGGGCGCGACCCCAGGGGGCACCCGAAGCGGCGGCGCCGAACGAGGCCGGGCCCGGCTGGGGGAACTGGCCGGCACGGTTCTGGACGAGCGTGTAGGCGACCTTGTCCTTGCGGGCGTAGACATATTCGACATAGCCGATCGAGCCGGCGGTCTGCTTGACGAAGGCGGCGACGCCATCGTTGCCCTTGCCGCCCAGCCCGGTCGGCCAGTTGACCGAATCGTTGGCGCCGACCTTGTTGGCCCAGGTCAGGTTGGTGCTCGACAGGTACGAGGTGAAGATGAAGCTGGTGCCCGAGCCATCCGAGCGATGGACGACGGTGATCGGCAGCGCCGGCAGCTTGCGCCCGCCGTTCAGCCGGGCGATCTGCGGGTCATCCCAGCGCTTGATCCGGCCCATGAAGATCTCGCCCAGCACCGCGCCCGACAGGCGCAGCTGGCCCGAGGCGACGCCCGGAATGTTGACGATCGGCACCACGCCGCCGATCACGGTGGGGAACTGGACCAGCCCGGCAGCGTTCAGTTCGCCGGGCTGAAGCGGCTTGTCGGTGGCGCCGAAATCGACCGTCTTGGCCTTGATCTGGCGGATCCCGCCGCCCGAACCGATCGCCTGATAGTTCAGCTCGTTGCCCGTCGCGGCGCGATAGGCCTGGGCCCAGGCGCTGTAGACCGGGGCGGGGAAGGTGGCGCCGGCACCGGTCATGTTCTCGGCCTGGGCAGCGCCGGCCAGCAGGGCCACGGCACCACAGCCAATCGCGAACTTCTTGAACATCGGGAATCTCCGTCTCAGCAGGTCTGGCACCCCGCTAGGGACGATTCTTGACAGTCGTGTGACAGTCCCGCTCAGAACCCGGCGTGCAGCCGCAGGGCGAGTATTTTGGCCGGCCCGCGATCGCGGTTGTAGCCCGGGTTGGCGACATATTGGGCATCGAGCGTGACGCTGGCCGAGGGCGCCGGGCGCCAGGCATACCAGGCCTCGACGATCCGTTCGACGCCGGGATGGGGCAGGCGCCCATCGCCCACCAGCACCCCCAGGCCACCGGCGGCCAGAAAACGCTGCCGGGTGGCGGAAATCGCGTTGCTCACCACGGCCAGCCCCACGCTGTCGGCGGCGCGGCCCCAGCCCTTGCCGGCCAGCACGCCGCCCAGCGCCAGGCTGCGGTCGATATCGGTGAAGTCGTAGGTCTCGATCGCCCCGTCGCTCGCCCCGGCGCGGATGAACAGGGCCAGCGTGGCAGTAACGTCCTGCTCGGCGTTGAAGGCAAGCCCGGCGCGGTCCATCGGCCGGCGCACCGAGGTGGGATCGGGCACGCCCGCCCCGGCGGCAGCCAGCGCCTCGTCCAGCCGGGCAAAGCGGCCGTGGTTGCGAAAGGCCGTCAGCCGCAGCGCCCCTGCCCCGGTGCCGATGCGGTGGCGATGCTCAAGCTCGGCCATCAGCTGGTTCTGGCCGAACCCGGTTTCGAGCGCGACACCGTTGGGCACCTTCGACAGGTTGAACAGCCCGGCGCGCAACGTCCAGTCGCCCTGGTACCATTCGGCCGCCGCACCATAGGAATAGCCCCAGGCATCGGCAGCATAGTCAAAGCTGCCCGTATCGACCACGGACCAGTTGAGGAAATCGCCGCGCGGATCGTGGGCCAGCCGGTTGGTGTCGAACACGTCGCCGACGCCGAACTTGCCGACCGTGATCACCAGCCGATTGGCGGTGGTGGCAAGCCCCAGCTGGTTCGCCGCCGGATCGAGCCGCAGCGCCGCACCGCCCAGTGCCACGGTCTGGCGCAGGAACAGGCGCTGCAGCCGGGTATAGGGCCGCGCCTTGCCCACTTTGTAGGCCTCGGCGCTGGGGAAGCCGGCCACGCCCAGCGTATCCGACAGGCCAAAGCCCTGGTCGATCTCGCCATTCGCCCACAGTTCCGCGCCATGCCATGGCCGCAGCCCGAGGTAGGCGGTGAGATCGAGCGTTTCCTTCGCCTGCCGGGGGGCGAGCGAATTGTTGCCGGCATAAGGTGTGGCGAACCCGCCCACCCCCTGCACCACCAGCGTCGCCTGGCCATGCAGCGCCACGGCCTGATCGGCGTCATCCTCGGCCCGCGCCGGGGTGGCGCAGGCCAGGCCGATCAGGGCCGGCAGCAGGGGGGCGAGTCGCAGGCGGATCATCGCGCGCCCATAACCGCGCCCTTCGTTACACCGCAATGACGGGCTTACCCCGCCGCCGTGGCAATCAGCCGGGCATAGAAGCGGATCAGGCTTTCCAGGTTGGCCAGCGTCATGTGCTCGTTGGTGCCGTGGATCATCTTGGTGTCGCCGGTGCTGAGTTCGATCGCCTGGAAGCGATAGACATCGTCGGCCACCGGGCTCATCGAGCGGCTGTCCGTGCCCGCGACCACCAGATAGGGGGCCACCGGCACCCCCGGCCGGTCAGCGGCGGCGCTGGCGGCGATCAGCTTCCAGCCCATCGAGCTGGTCGAGGAGACCGGGCTGGGCTCGCGCGCGGCGCGTTCGGTGAATTCCACCGTCACCGGCAGGCCCCGCGCTGCCTCGCGCGCCCGGGCCAGCACCCCGGCCGAGGTATCCCACGGGGCAATGCGATAGTTGATCAGGCCATTGGCGCTTTGCGGCAGGACGTTCTCCTTGGGCGAGCCTTGCAGCATGGTGGGGGCAATGGTGGTGTGCAGCATCGCCGCCGAGGCCGGGCTGGAGGCCATCTTGCGGGTGATCAACGAACCGAACAGCCAACGGTTGGCGACCGCCATCCGCGACACACCGCCAACCCGCGCCGCCAGCACCTCGACCATGCTGGCAGTCGGGCCCTTGAGCTCGAGCGGGAAGGGGTGATCGTTGATCGCGATCAGCCCGTGGGCCAGGTTGATCACCCCGGTTTCCTTCGGCGGGGCCGAGGAATGGCCGCCGGTGGCCGGGGCGGTGACCCGCAGGGTGACATAGCCCTTTTCGGCGATGCCCACCATCATCGCCCGGCCGTTGATCATCGGCGTATCGGTGGCGATCAGCCCGCCCTCGTCGATCGCGAACAGCGCCCTGACCTTGCGCGCCACCAGTTCTCTGGCGATGGCGGCGGCGCCGGTGCCGCCGGCTTCCTCGTCATGTCCGGCCACCAGCAGCACGGTGCGGCGCGGCTTGAAGCCCCGCGCCGTCAGCCCCTCGATCGCCTCGAACAGGCTGACCAGCGAGCCCTTGTCGTCGATCGAGCCGCGCCCCCAGACCGCACCTTCCGCCTGCTCGCCGGCAAAGGGGGCGTGCTTCCAGTCCTTCTCGGTGCCGGGGGTGACCGGCACGACATCCTGGTGGGCCATGACGATGATCGGCTGGGCGGCGGGATCACTGCCCGGCCAGGTGTAGAGCAGCGCCGAACCCAGCGCCTCCTGCCGCATCACGGCATGGGCATGGGGATAGGTGGCGGCCAGCCAGGCGTGGAACCTGTCCCACTCGGCCGGCTGGTTATCGGCCGGATCCTGATGCGACACCGTCTGGAACCGCACCGCCTCGCCAAGATGGCCCGCAGCTGCGGCGACATTGACCGGCGCGGCATCGGCCACCTTCACCTCGTGCCCGTCGGCCACCGCCGCCGGGGCGAAAGTCGCTGTGCGCACCGCCACCACTGCCGCCACGGCCACCACCGCCGCGCCCGTCCACTTCGCCCACTGCCGCATGCCCGCCCCCTTTGCTGGGAAAGGCGCAGGCTAGTCCGGCCCGGGCAAAAGGGAAAGCCAGATTGCCATTGCGCCGCCCGCCGGCTGGCCTAAACCTGCCGCGATAAAGCCCTGTTTCGGGAGACGCCCAATGCCCCAGTTGAACCGCCGCACCTTCCTTGCCACCTCGGCCGCCGGGACGCTGGCCAGCATGGCCCCGGCCGGTGCCGCCCCGCGCGGGCCCGATGTGGCCTTCCGCCGCGAGCTTGACGGCTATGTCGCCGAGCTGCTGGTGCTTGCCCCCGAAGGCGCGACGCAGCTGGGGCTGGACCGGGGTGCCCTGGCCCCCTTGCGCGGGCAGCTGGGCCATGTCGGCCCGGCCGCCGATGCCATGGCTGCGGCCAGCGTCCGCTCGATTCACCAGCGGCTGGGCAAGGTTCGCCGCGACGCCCTTTCGCCGGCCAGCCGGCTGCGGCTGGATTGCGCGCGCTATGCGCTCGAGCGCGGGATCGAGGGCACCGGGTTCCGCTATGGCGGCGGGGCCATGGCCGGGCTGACCGGCGGCACCAGCCCCTATGTGGTCAGCCAGCAGAGCGGCGCGGTCAGCGGAGTGCCGGAAATGCTGGTCACCGCCCATGCGGTGAACGATGCCGCCGATGCCGAGGCCTATCTGGCGCGCGTGGCCGCCTTCGCCCGCCAGATCGACGAGGAAACCGCGACGATCGANNCTCAAGGGCTTCCGGGCGACCCCGGCGGCGGAACAGACCCTGGTCACCAATCTTGCCGCCAAGGCCGCCAGGCTGGGCCGCAGCGGCGACGGGGCGGCGGCGGCGAAACTGGTCGAGGCTTCGGTCTATCCCGCGCTCGATCGCCAGATCGCGGCCCTGACCGCCATCGCCGCGCGGGCCGGCACCGAGGCCGGGGTGCGCCATCTGCCTGATGGCGAGGCCTATTATGCCTGGGCGCTGCGCCTTGGCACCACCACCACGACCAGCGCCGCCGATATCCACCGCATCGGGCTGGAACAGAACGCCGCGATCAAGGCGCGGATGGATGCCCTGCTGAAGGCCCAGGGGATGAGCCAGGGCAGCGTGGGCGAGCGGGTTACCGCGCTGAACAAGGATCCGCGCTTCCTCTATCCCAACGATGATGCCGGCCGCGCCCAGCTGATCGCCTATCTGGAAGACCGCATCGCCAAGGTTCGCGCGGTGCTGCCGCGCATCGCCCACATGAAGCTGAAGGCCGATGTGGTGGTCAAGCGGGTGCCGCCCGCGATCCAGGATGGCGCCGCGCTGGGCTATATGCAGCCAGCGCCGCTGGATGGCAGCCGCCCGGCGATCTACTACGTCAACCTGAAGTCGACCGAACTGTGGCCGCGCTATCAGCTGGCGACGCTGACCGCGCACGAAGGCATCCCCGGCCACACCTGGCAGCTGGCCTACCTGGCCGAGCACCATGCCGAGGTGCCCGATTTCGCCTCGCTGGCCGGCTTCAACGCCTTCGTCGAGGGCTGGGCGCTCTATGCCGAGCAGGTGATCGACGAAAGCGGGCTGTACGACGACGATCCCTGGGCGCGGCTGGGCTATCTCCAGGCGCAGCAGTTCCGCGCCTGCCGACTGGTGGTCGATACCGGGCTCCACGCCATGGGCTGGAGCCGCGAGGCCGCGGTCGATTTCCTCTGCACCGAAACCGGCAAGGGCCGCACGGCGATGACCAGCGAGACCGACCGCTATTGCGCCTCGCCCGGGCAGGCCTGCGGCTACAAGATGGGCCACAACCAGATCGTGCGCCAGCGCGAGCGGGTGCGTGCGGCGCTGGGCCACCGTTTCGACCTCGCCGATTTCAACGACGCGGTGGTGGCCACCGGCGGGGTGCCGCTGGAGCTGCTCGACGGGGTGATCGACGGCTATATCGCCGGGAAACGGAGGGCCTAGGCCAGCCGCGCCACGGTCCAGCCGGCCAGCACCAGCAGGGTCAGCCAGGTCAGCAGCACCCCGGCCGAGCGCGCCGGCGGCGGACCCTTGGGGCGCGGGTGATAGAGGCCCCAGACATGCGCTACCCGGCCAAGGGCAAAGCCGCCGGCAACCAGCCGAAGCGCGAAGGGATCGGCGCCCGACTGTTCGAGCAGGCCCAGCAGGATCAGCACGACCGGGGCATGTTCGGCCAGATTGCCATGGGCCCGCGTGGCGCTGAGCAGCCGCGCATCGCCGCCATCGCCGTGGGGCAGCATCAGGCGAAAGCGTTGGCGCACCGTATCGAAGGCGGTGCCCAGCAGTAGCAGCGCGCACAGTGCGGCGGTGGCAGCGGTAATCGGCAGAGTCATGGCAGCATCTCCCGCGCGGCCGATGCCGCGAGCGGCAAGCGTGCCACGAACCACCCGCCGGCGCCAGCGGCGCGGCAGGAGACCTGAAACGATGCCGGAAGGTGGATGCCCCGCGAGGATTCGAACCTCGATTGACGGAGTCAGAGTCCGTAGTCTTACCTTTAGACGACGGGGCAGTGCGGTGGGTGCCTCTAGGCGGGGTGGCGGCGAAGGTCAAGCCGGGTTGCAGCGGCGGGTTGGGCCGGCGGGTTGCGGCGCGGGGCCAGACGCGGTAGCATGGTGGCAAGTGCTGGTGCGCCTTGGCGCCAGTGGCAAGGAAATGCTTCGCGTGGACAAGTCGGGCGATCTTCCGCAGGCGGCAGCCCATGCCGCCGGTGCGCGGGGCGGCAGCAGCACCGCGGACGACGAACGCGGCGCCCATTTCCGCCAGGCCTATGCCGCGATCGATCTCGGCACCAACAATTGCCGCCTGCTGATCGCGCGGCCCGCCGATGAAAACTTCGTGGTGATCGATGCCTTCAGCCGGGTGGTCCGGCTGGGCGAGGGGCTGGCGCAGACCGGCCGCCTGTCGGACGCGGCGATGGACCGGGCGGTGGCCGCGCTGAGCGTCTGCGCCGACAAGCTGCGCCGCCGCAAGGTCACCCTCGCTCGCTCGGTAGCGACCGAGGCCTGTCGCCGCGCCAGCAACGGCGCGGAATTCATCGCCCGGGTGCGCGAGGAAACCGGCATCGCGCTGAACGTGATCACCGCGCAGGAAGAGGCCCGGCTGGCCGTGCTGGGCTGCCACATTCTGCTTGAACCCGGCCACGGCCCGGCGATGGTCTTCGATATCGGCGGCGGCTCGACTGAGCTGGTGCTGATCGAAAGCGGGCCGACCGTGCCGCGCATCCTCGACTGGAAATCGGTGCCCTGGGGGGTGGTTTCGCTGACCGAAAGCTGTGTCGGTGAAGGGCAGGATCCCGCCGCCCGCGCCGCGCGCTATGCCGAAATGCGCGGCCGGGTGCGCGACGCCTTCGCCGATTTCGCCGCGCGGATCGCCCCGGTGCGCGAACGGGTCTGGGCAACACGCGGCGAACTGGGGCCACTGCGCCTGCTGGGCACCAGCGGCACCGTCACCACCCTGGCCAGCCTGCATCTCGATCTGCCGCAATACGATCGCAAGGCGGTGGACGGTCTGGTGCTGCCCGCCGAATCGATGCGCGGGATCGCGGCGCGGCTGTCGTCACTCTCGCTGGACGAGCGCCGGCAGGTGCCCTGCATCGGCCGCGAGCGGGCCGATCTGGTCGTGGCCGGCTGTGCGATTCTCGAGACGATTCTCGACCTGTGGCCAGCCGAACGGCTGGGGGTGGCTGACCGGGGGATCCGCGAAGGCATCCTGCGCAGCCTGATGAGCGCCGGCAACGCCGCCGAACGCGCCCGCGCCGCCGTGCGCCAGGCGAGGAATCCCTGATGGCCCGGGGTGCCAAACCCGCTGGAGAGCGGCTGAAAACCGCGCGCAAGCGCACCGCCAGCTCGGCCCGGTGGCTCAGCCGCCAGCTGGCCGATCCCTACGTCAAGGCTGCCAAGGCCGCCGGCTGGCGCAGCCGCGCCGCCTTCAAGCTGATCGAGCTGGACGACAAGTATGCCCTGGTAAAGCGCGCGCGGCGGGTGGTCGACCTCGGCGTCGCCCCCGGAGGGTGGAGCCAGGTGGTGCGCCAGCGCGCGCCGGCCGCGGGCGTGGTGGGGATCGACCTTCTCCCCACAGATCCGATTCCCGGCGTGACGCTGTTCGAGATGGATTTCATGGCCGACGAGGCCCCCGCGCTGCTGGTCGATGCGCTGGGTGGGGCCCCCGATCTGGTGCTGTCGGACATGGCCGCCAACACCACCGGGCACAAGCAGACCGACCATCTGCGAACCATGGGCCTGGTCGAAACCGCCGCCCACTTCGCGATCGACACGCTGGCTCCGGGCGGGGCCTTCGTCGCCAAGGTACTGGCTGGCGGCACCGATACCGAGCTGCTGGCCCTGCTGAAGCGCCATTTCACCACGGTGAAGCACGCAAAACCCCCCGCCAGCCGCAAGGATTCGTCCGAATGGTACGTGATCGCGCAGGGTTTCAAGGGCCCTGCGCCCGCCTGACCGGCGGCACGGAAAAGGGCGGCAACCTTGCGGCGCCGCCCTTTCTCGTTTCAGCCGGTGGCTGATCGCGCTCAGTTCGCCTTGAGGTAGGCGATGACGTCGGCGCGATCCTGGGCGTTTTCCAGCCCGGCGAAGGTCATCTTGGTGCCGGCGGCGAATTCGCGCGGGTTGGCGAGCCACTTGTCGAGGCTCGCCTCATCCCACTTGCCGCCCTTCTTGGCCAGCGCGTCGGAGAAAGCGAAACCGCCACGGCCCTTGCCGATGTCGTCGCCGACGATCTTGCCCAGCGTCGGGCCGATGCCGTTGGCGCCGGCCAGCGCGTGGCAGGCCGAGCACTTCTTGAACACCTCGGCGCCGTGGACCGGATCGCCCGGCTTGGCGGCGGCGGCAGCAGCGCCCCCGGCGGCGGCGGCCACGGCCGGAACCGGCGGCAGCGGCAGGTTCGAACCCTGCTTGTTCAGGTAAGCCATCAGGTTGGCGCGTTCCTGGCCATCCTCGATCCCGGCGAAGGTCATCTTGGTGCCATCGGCGAAGGTGCGCGGGCTCTTCAGCCAGTCATTCAGCGCCTTCCAGTCCCACTTGCCGCCCTTCTTCTTGAGCGCGTCGGAGAAAGCGAAACCGCCACGGCCCTGGCCGATCGCATCGCCCAGCACCGCATAGAGGTTGGGCCCGATGCCATTGGCGCCGCCCTGGGCGATCGTGTGGCACGAAGCGCACTTCTTGAAGGCTTCCTCGCCCTTGGCGGCATCGGCCGTGGCCAGCAGCGCCTCGAACGGAGCTTCGCCCGCGCCGGCGCCGCCCTTCGCCACGCCGGCGATCTCGTAGCCCATCTTTTCCGGGCGGTTTTCCTTGTCCGCACGGAAATGGTGCGCCGAGATGCTGGCCAGACCCAGCGCGACCAACCCCGAGAACAGGGCCCAGCCGGCAGTGGTGTTGAAGCGATCAGCCATTGAAATGCCCCACGGAATAGCGCTTGGATCGGAATAGGCGGATGTTTTGCCGGTCGCTCTAGTCAGCGCGCCCGCGCCTTGCAAGCCCCATTGCGGGATTTGGGCTGGGTGGCTAAGCGCCGCTTCCATCATGCACAGCTTTCCCGAACCCGCCGTCCGCCTGGTTGAGGCGATGAGCGCCGCCGCCGCGGCCGATCCGGCCCGCGCCATCGCCTTTCAGGGCGCGCCCGGCTGCAACGGCCACCGCGCCGCGCTGGAAGTGGCGCCCGATTGCCTGCCGCTGCCGTGCTTTTCCTTCGAAGACGCGCTGGAGGCGGTGAAGGACGGGCGCGCCGCCCGTGCCGTGATCCCGATCGAGAATTCGCAGCACGGCCGCGTGGCCGACATCCATTTCCTGCTGCCCGAGAGCGGCCTGTTCATCATTGCCGAGCATTTCCTCGACATTCACCACAGCCTGATGGCCTTGGGGGACGGCCCGTTCACCGCCGCCTATTCGCACCCGCAGGCGCTGGGCCAGTCGCGCCATTACCTGCGCGCGCGCGGGATCGTGCCGATGGCCTATGCCGATACCGCCGGCGCCGCCGCGCTGGTGAAGGAACATGGCGACCCGGCGCTGTGCGCCATCGCCCCGAAGATCGCCGCCGAGCTCTATGGGCTTAAGGTGATCGAGGACAATGTCGAGGATGCCGCCGACAATACCACCCGCTTCGTGGTGCTGGCCCGCGCCCCGCTGGAACCGGCCGCCATCGACGGCACGGCGATGACTACCTTCGTCTTCGAAGTGAAAAATGTTCCCGCCGCGCTCTACAAGGCGATGGGGGGCTTTGCCACCAACGGCGTCAACATGACCAAGCTGGAAAGCTATCAGAAGGGCGCCAGCTTTGCCGCGACGATGTTCTATGCCGACATCATCGGCAAGCCGGGCGAAGTGGCGGTGGACCGGGCGATCGAGGAATTGGCCTTCCACTGCAAGGAACTGCGCCTGCTGGGCAGCTATCCCTTGGCCCGGGCCAGAGGCTAAACTATAAGCCTGACCATGTCCTCAATCAGACCCTGGCGCGATATCGCGCGACGCAACAGCCGGCAGATCATGGTGGGCAAGGTGCCCGTGGGCGGCGACGCCCCGATCACCGTCCAGACCATGACCAACACCCTGACCAGCGACGCGGTGGCGACGATCGACCAGATCCGCCGCTGCGAAGAGGCCGGGGCCGACATCATCCGGGTCTCGTGCCCCGATGTCGAGAGCACCGCGGCCTTCAAGCAGATCGCCAGGGCGGCGCGGGTGCCCCTGGTGGCCGACATCCACTTCCACTACAAGCGTGCCCTGGAAGCCGCCGACGCTGGCGCCGCCTGCCTGCGGATCAACCCGGGCAACATCGGCAGCAGCGAGCGGGTGGCCGAAGTGGTGCGCGCCGCCAAGGCCAATGGCTGCGCGATCCGCATCGGGGTCAACGCCGGCAGCCTCGAGAAGGACCTGCTCGAAAAATACGGCGAGCCCTGCCCAGAGGCGCTGGTCGAAAGCGCGCTCGACCATATCAAGCTGCTGCAGGATCACGATTTCCACGAATACAAGGTGGCGGTGAAGGCCAGCGACGTGTTCCTGGCGGTGGCCGCCTACATGGGGCTGGCCGAAGCGGTCGATTGCCCGCTGCACCTGGGGATTACCGAGGCTGGCGGGCTGATCGGCGGCACGGTGAAGTCGGCCATCGGCATCGGCAACCTGTTGTGGGCGGGGATCGGCGACACGATCCGCGTCTCGCTCTCGGCCCCGCCCGAGGAAGAGGTGCGGGTGGGCTTCGAGATCCTCAAGTCGCTGGGCCTGCGCACCCGCGGGGTCCGCGTCGTTTCGTGCCCCAGCTGCGCGCGGCAGGGCTTCGACGTGGTCAAGACCGTCAGCGCGCTGGAAGACCGGCTGAGCCACATCAAGACCCCGCTGTCGCTGTCGGTGCTGGGCTGCGTGGTCAATGGCCCGGGCGAGGCGCGCGAGACCGATATCGGCATCACCGGCGGCGGCCAGGGCAAGCACATGGTCTACCTGTCAGGCGTGACCGACCACCATGTCTCGAGCGAGGCGATGCTCGATCACATTGTCGAGCTGGTCGAGGCCAAGGCCGCCGAGATCGAGGCGGCCAACGCCGAAACGGTGGCGGCGGAGTAAACTCCGCCGCCGATTTCCTACTTCTCGCCCAGCGCCTTGTCCTCGTTGGCGCGCTTGATCAGGTACTGGCGCACCGCCTCGACCTCTTCGGGCTTCAGCGCTGCCTTGAACGAGACCATCCCGTTGTGCTGCAGCGCGCCCTCGATCGCCACGGCGCGGATCGCGTCGGGGCTGGCGATCATCGCCGAGCGGCGCAGGTCGGGGGTCAAGCCGCCAGCCACCGCGGCATCGCCGTGGCACACCGAGCAATAGCGCGCATAGGTCCGCGCGCCCTGCGCCGCCTGCGCCTCGGTGCCCTTGAAGGCCGGGGGATCGAGCGGCAGCTTGTTCAGCGGCGGGGCGGCGGGCAGCGTGCCCTTGGCCCCCAGCTTGAACACCAGCAACCGGCTGATATTGCGCGCAACCCCACCCTTGTGCGCGACGATCCCGGTGGCGAGATCGTAAACCCCGCCCCAGCCGGCCAGCACCGCAACATATTGCTCGCCCTTGATCGAATAGGTCATCGGCGCGGCGATCACCCCGGTCTGGGTGGCGAACGACCACAGCTTCTTGCCATGATCGGCGCTATAGGCGCTGAACTGCCCGGTGGCATCGCCCTGGAACACCAGGTTGCCGGCGGTGGACAGGATGCCGCCATTCCACGGTGAAATGTGCGGCACCGTCCAGGCGGGCTTTTGCGCCTTGGCATCCCAGGCCAGCAGCGCCCCGGTCATCGTCTTCATCGCCGCCGCGCGGATCGCGGCATTGGCCGGCATTGCCGTGGCCGAGGTATCGAGCCCGATCTGGTAGCCCTGCGCCGAAGGCTTCCACCCGGCCTCGGCAAAATAGGCCTGCCCGATGACGTTGACCGGAATGTACATCAGCCCGGCCTTGGCATTGTAGCTCATCGGCTGCCAGCTGTGCGCCCCCAGCGCCCCGGGCATGCCGATGAACGGCTTGCCGGTCTTGTCATAGAGCGCCTCCGGGTTGACCTTGGGCCGCCCGGTCTTGGGGTCGATCCCCAAAGTCCAGTTCTGCGGCTGGATGCTGCCAGCCGAGAGGAACTCGCCGGTCTTGGCGTCGAGCACGTAGAAATAGCCGTTCTTCGGCGCATGCAGCGCCACGTGGCGCGTCTTGCCGGCGATCACCATGTCGGCGAGGGTGATCTGGGCGTCGGAATCGAAATCCCAGCGATCCTCGGGGGTTTCCTTGAAGTGCCAGCGATATTCGCCGGTGCTGGCATCCACCGCGACAACCGAGGCGGTGTAGAGCGCATCGCCCTCGCGACCCACCGCGCCCGCGTTCCACGGCTCGGCGTTGCCGGTACCGAACAGCACGAGGTTGGTGGCGGGATCATAGGTGATCGAATCCCACACCGTGCCGCCACCGCCCAGCTTCCACCATTCGCCCTTCCAGGTCTTGGCAGCCGCCTCCATGGCCTTGTTCTCGAAGCCGTCGGCGGGGTTGCCGGGCACGGTATGGAAGCGCCAGACCTCGCGGCCGCTGGCGGCATCATAGGCGGCAAGAAAGCCGCGCGCCTTGTATTCGGCACCACCGCTGCCGATCAGCACCAGCCCCTTGGCGACGCGCGGGGCGCCGGTGATGGTATAGTCGGTGCTGTTGGGAACGACGGTCTTGCTCCAGACCTCTTTCCCGGTCTTCTGGTCGAGCGCGACCAGCCGCCCGTCGAGCGTGCCGACATAGACCTTGTCGCCATAGAGCGCGACGCCGCGGTTGACCGCATCGCAACAGGCATGGGCCAGCGTTTCGCGCGGCACCTTGGGGTCATACGACCACTTCAGCGCCCCGGTGGCGGCGTCATAGGCCTTGACCAGCGACCAGGCGGTGGTGACGTAGAGCACCCCGTCGTGCATCAGCGGGGTGGCTTCCTGCCCGCGCGCAGTCTCGAGGCTGGCCGACCAGGCGAGGCCCAGCTGGCCGACATTGGCGTCGGAAATCGCGGTCAGCGGGGAAAAGCGCTGCTCATCAGGGGTGCGGCCATAGGTCAGCCACTCGCCCTCGGGCGGGTTGGCGATCATCGCGTCGGTCACCCCGCTGGTCGCCGGTGTGGGGGCCACCTTGGCGCAGGCACCCAGCAAGGCCAGCGCCGCCAGCGCTGCAGTCCGTATCCGCATCAGCAATCCCCCTCCACCATCGCGGGCCGGCATCTTGGTGCCTGGCCACGGCATACCCTGCCATCAGCGCGGGGGGGCGGGCAAGGGGGGAATGCGGCCGGCCTAACCCGGCAGGACATTCTCGCCGGCTGGGCCATGCTCGTTGACCAGCCCGTCAGGGTCGGGGTGGATCAGGATTTCGACCCCGGGGAACTCCGCCAGCAGCTTGGCCTCGATCTCGTCCATCACCTTGTGGGCCTGATGCACCGTCATGTTGCCATCGACCCAGACGTGGAACTGCACGAAATCATGGTTGCCCGAGGTGCGGGTGCGCAGATCGTGCACCCCGCGCAGTTCAGGGTGGCGACCCAGCACCTGGATGAAGCGGGCCTTCTTGTCCTCGTCCCACTCGCGGTCCATCAGCTGGGTGATCGCTTCGTGGCTGGCGGTCCAGGCCCCCCAGCCAAGCCACACCGCGATCCCCAGGCCGAAGGCGGCATCGGCCCCGGCAAGCGCGAAGTAATGATCGAGCACCAGCGCGACGATCACCGCGAGGTTGACACCCAGATCGGCCTGGTAATGCAGGTGATCGGTGCTGATCGCCACGCTGCCGGTGCGGCGGATCACGTGGCGCTGCCAGGCCAGCAGGGCCAATGTGCCAACCACCGCCACGGCGGACACCACCATCCCGCCTTCGGGCGAGGCGGTGCGGGCGCCGGCCAGCCATTCCTGCGTCGAGTGGATCCCCAGCGCCAGGGCCGAGATCGAGATCAGCACCACCTGGAACATCGCCGAAAGCGCCTCGGCCTTGCCGTGGCCGAAGCGGTGCTTGTCATCGGCCGGCTGGGCCGCGACCCAGACCCCGGCCAGCGTGGCGATCGAGGAAACCAGATCGAGCGCGGTATCGGCCAGGCTGCCCAGCATCGCCGCCGATCCGGTGGTGATCGCCGCCCAGCCCTTCAGCGCGACCAGCACGCTGGCCACCGCGATGCTGGCCAGCGCCGCGCTGCGGTTCAGCGCCGCGGCTTCCTGATGATGTGTCGTGCTCATGGTCTTGCCCTCAAGGATAGAGCAACTGGCTCGACCAGCCCTGGCCCACCCGCTCGAACCGGCGGCGTTCGTGCAGGCGGAAGGGGCGGTCCATCCAGAATTCGATGGCGTGGGGGGTCAGGCAGAAGCCGGTCCAGTGCGGCGGGCGCGGCACCGGGCGGCC
>JAFECL010000027.1:0-8850 GCA_018242165.1 Pseudomonadota bacterium | reverse complement strand
GTGCCAAGCTCTGCCCCGAAGCCCTTCATCAGCACCATCCGCACCGATGGTGCCGCCCCGGGGGTGGCGGTGGCCAGCGCCACCGCTTCGGGGTCGCCCGGCTCGTGCCGGCGGGCCTCGGCAAACCATTCGGCGAAGATCGCGAAGGGGTCGGCATGGGGCACCGCCTCGGCGGCTTCCCCGGCTGGAATCGGCTGATCGCTCATGCCGGCGGCCATAGCCCGCCACCGCGCCGGCGAAAACCCCGCAAACCTGCCTTGTAGTGCAGCCAAATGAACCCTAGCTAGGGGGCATGGCTGGCGATCCCTATGCAACCCTTGGCGTGCCGCGCGGCGCGGGCGAGAAAGACATCAAGTCCGCCTATCGCAAGCTGGCCAAGGAACTGCACCCCGATCGCAACAAGGACAACCCCAAGGCGGCCGAACGCTTTTCCGAAGTGACCCGGGCCTACGACCTGCTGTCCGATGCCGGCAAGCGCGCCCAGTTCGACCGGGGCGAGATCGATGCGGAGGGCAACCCGGCGGGGTTCGGTGGCTTTGGCGGGGGTGGTTTTGGCGGAGGTGGCCCGCGCGGCGGCTTCCGGCCCGAGGATTTCGGCGGCTTCGGCGGCGGCGGCGGGGCCGAGGGGATCGACCTCGGCGATATTTTCGACGGGCTGTTCGGTGGTGGGCGCGGCGGGCGTGGCGGCGGTCCGTTCGGCGGCCAGCGCCCCAGTCCGCGCGGCGCCAATGTCCAGTACCGCCTGGCGGTCAGCCTGCCCGATGCGGCAACCCGCGCCCCCCAGCGGATCACCCTGGCCGATGGCAAGACCATCGATCTCAAGCTGCCCGCCGGCCTGGAAGATGGGGCGCAGGTGCGGCTGGCCGGCAAGGGCGAACCGGGGCCCGGCGGCGCCGGCGATGCCCTGGTCACCATCACCATCCAGCCCCACCCCTTCTTCCGCCGCGAGGGCGACACGGTGCGGCTGGACCTGCCGATCAGCCTGGACGAGGCGGTGAACGGCGCCAAGGTCAAGGTGCCGACCGTGGAAGGCGCGGTGATGCTGACGGTGGCGCCGGGCAGCAGCAGCGGCAAGGTGCTGCGGCTGAAGGGCAAGGGCTTTACCCGCAAGGATGGCACCCGCGGCGACCAGCTGGTGACGCTGGAAATCGCCCTGCCCGAAGAAGATGCCGAGCTCGCCCGCCGGCTGGAGGGCTGGCACGATCCCCGCCCGCTGCGCGCCCGGCTGGGCGTCTGACCGGGCTCGCCGCGCTTGAACCACGTTCCCGATCCGCTGCCGCCGCTTGACCTGACGCCCGAGGGCCGCCGCCGCGAGGCGCTGCGCTGGGCCGGGGGGCTGGACGGTGCGCTGGGCCCCTCCGCCGGGCCGCTGCGCCGCACGCTGGAAGTGCTGCACCGGGTGTGGGTGGGCGTCTATCACGATGGCTTCATCCACGCCGGCAACCTCGCCTACATGAGCATCCTGGCGCTGTTCCCCTTCATCATCACCATGGGGGCGATCTATTCGGCGGTGGGGGAAGAGGCCGAACGGCTGGGCGCGGTGCACCAGCTGCTGGCCGCGCTGCCGCCGGTGGTGGCGCATGTGCTGGAACCGGTGGCGCGTGACGTGGTCGCGGCGCGCCACGGCTGGCTGCTGTGGGCCGGGGCGCTGATCGGGCTCTGGACCGTCTCCAGCCTGATCGAGACGATCCGCGACATCCTCCACCGCGCCTACGGGGTGATGCAGGGCGCCGCCTTCTGGCGTTACCGGCTGTTTTCGGTGCTGCTGATCGTGCTCGCGGTGGTGCTGCTGCTGGCCTCGCTCTACCTGCAGGTGGCGATCACCACGGTGCAGGCGGTGATCGCCGCGCGCTTTCCCGATCTGGCCCGGCTGGCCCTGCCGCTGGCGCTGACCCGGCTGGTGCCGGGGCTGGTGCTGTTCGCCTCGCTGTTCGTGCTGTTCCTGACGCTGACGCCGGCGGCCTACCGGAGCGGGCTGGGGCCGAAGTGGCCCGGTGCCCTGCTGGTCAGCGTGTGGTGGCTGGTGGTGGCCGAGGCGCTGCCGCGCGTGCTGGCGGCCTTTTTCCATTACGACCTCACCTATGGCAGCCTGGCCGGGGTGATGATCGCGCTTTTCTTTTTCTGGCTGGTTGGCCTAGGGATGGTGACCGGAGCAGAACTGAACGCCGCGCTGGCCCAGAGCGTCGAGGAACGCGACATGCTGGGCCAGGCCGACAATCGCGCCCGCGCGGCACGCAAAAGACGGGAAGACAGAGCATGAGCGGATTGATGCAGGGCAAACGCGGCCTGATCATGGGGCTGGCCAACGACAAGTCGCTGGCCTGGGGGATCGCGCAGAAGCTGCACGAGGCCGGCGCGGAGCTGGCCTTTTCCTATCAGGGCGAGGCGCTTGAAAAGCGGGTGCGCCCGCTGGCGGCCAGCCTGGGCAGCGATTTCCTGATCGATTGCGATGTCTCCGACATGGCCGCGCTCGATACCGCCTTCGCCACCCTCGCGGCGCGCTGGCCGACGATCGACTTCGTGGTCCACGCCATCGGCTTTTCCGACAAGAACGAGCTGCGCGGGCGCTATTACGACACCAGCCTCGACAATTTCCTGATGACCATGAACATCAGCGCCTACAGCCTGGTGGCGGTGACCAGGCGTGCGCTGGCGATGATGCCCGCCAAGGAAGACGGCAGCTGCGCCGGCTCGATCCTGACCCTCTCGTACTACGGCGCCGAAAAGGTCGTGCCGCATTACAACGTGATGGGGGTGGCCAAGGCCGCGCTGGAAACCAGCGTGAAATACCTGGCCAACGATTGCGGGCCGCTGGGCATCCGGGTCAACGCGATTTCGGCCGGGCCGATCCGCACGCTGGCCGCCAGCGGGATCGGCGATTTCCGGTACATCCTCAAGTGGAACGAGCTGAATTCGCCGCTGCGCCGCAATGTGACGATCGAGGATGTCGGCGGCGCCGGGCTCTATTTCCTGTCAGACCTGTCGTCGGGCGTTACCGGCGAGGTGCATCATGTCGACGCCGGCTATCACCTGGTCGGGATGAAACAGGAAGACGCCCCCGACATCGCGCTGGGCTAAGGCCCGCCCGCTCAGGGCTTGGGCGGAGTGGTGGCCGTTTCCTTGGCAACCGCCTGGGCCGTTTCCCCGGCCTCTCTTGCCGCCGCTTCCGCCGCCTTGCGCGCGGCCTGCGCCTTTTCGACCGCCTCGACCTGCGCCTGCTGCTCGGCGGCTTCGCCCTCCACCGTCGCCTCGCGCTTGGCCCGCTCGGCCGCGATCATGTCGCTGAAGTGGACGTCGGTCTGGGCCTTCTTGTCGGCATAGGCGTCGTTGATGAACTTGCTGGCACAGCCGGTCCAGCCCCCGGCGCCCACCGGCGAACAGCTGGCGATGCCGCTGGCCCCGACCATTTCGTAAGACTTGACCCGGTTGGTCCAGGCGACGTTCGACGGTGCCGAGCTTTCGCGCAGGTTGGGCGGGATGCGATAGCGCTCGCCTTCGTCCTTGCGGGCGCAGACGGTGATCTCGTTACCTTCCGAGCGCGGGCAGGGATCATCGCCATAGACGATCACCATGTTCATCTTCTCGCTGCCCGAGCCGCCGGCAGCGAGCGCCGGAGCGGGGGAGAGGGCCGCCAGCAACGGCAGGGCGATCATCAGCGGACGGGGCATCATCTGTGGCTCCACGGGTTCGGATTGCCGCGACCATAAGCGGGGCGACGGCTGAATGATAGCTGAAGCTGACCCTGGCGCCTTGCGCCAGCGCAAATGCCCTCAAACCCGTTCGGACAGGCGGATCGCCAGCCGGCAGCCAAGGCGGATTGCGCCGGCCAGCAACGGATAGGCCGGGGCCTGTTCGGCACCCGATGCGATCGCGGTCTCGCGATGCTCGCGCTCTTCGTCGCGGGCGCGGGCGATCAGCGCGGTCAGCTCGGGCTCATCGGCCCCGGCCTCGGCCAGTTCGTCGAGCTGGTGGGAATAGTGCCGGTCGATCTCTTCCTCGATCGCCGCCGTGCAGGCCATCGCCGCCCTGGGGCCGATCAGCGCGGTCGCGGCGCCCAGGGCAAAGCCGGCGACATGCCATACCGGCTGCAGGGCAGTGGGCCGGCCCCCACGGCGGGCGAGCAGCGCGTCGAAGGCCTCGCGATGTTCAGCCTCCTGCGCCGCCATGTGCGCCACCTTGTCGGCATGGGGACCACGGCTGCCCATCACCGCCATCTGCCCGGCATAGATCCGCACCGCGCCATATTCGCCGGCCTGGTCGACGCGGAGGATACGATCGATGCGGGGATCAAGCTTGCTGGTCATGGTCGCACCCTAAAGCATCGCGCCAAAAAGTGGGAACCGGTTTTTGGCTTTTCGCGATGCGACCGCAAGGACTTGGAGTGGGGCGGGTGCTTCATACCTCACGCGCCCCACTCTAGCCTGCCTTGCGCGCCTTCGCCAGCAGCGCGAAGACCATGGCGGCAGCGGCGCCCGAGATGAGGAAATCGTACCCCGCCATCGAGATCCCGAACAGCTTCCACTGCACTTCGTCGCAGCGCACGGTGGGGGCGGCCATGATCGCCGCCAGCGGATCGCCATGGCCGAATTTCACCGCGCTGGTGCATTCGGTGATCCCGGTCCACCAGCGGTATTCCACCCCGGCGTGATAGCCCCCGAGCAGCGCCGCCACCACCAGCGCCAGCCCGGCCAGCGCCACCGGCCAGCGCGCACCGGGGCGCAGCCAGCCGAGCAGCGCGAAGGCCAGCGCGGCGAAGTGGGCATAACGCTGCCACCAGCACATCTGGCACGGGAACAGCCCGCCCAGATACTGGAAGGCATAGGCCCCGGCGAGCAGGCTGGCGGGCACCAGCGTGGCCAGCAGCCGGGCGCGGGAAAGGGGCAGCGGGTTCATCGGCGGTTCCTAGCGTTGCCGGGCGGCGACCAGCGTGGCCGGGGCGCCCGGGCTGGTGCGGCGCAGCGTTTCGGCGGCGTACCACAGCTGGAAATCGGTGATCCCCTTGGCCTTCAGCTCTTCGGGCGTCATCCGGAAGCGCGGATCGGCCTGCCGGTCGCCCTCCAGCGCCTTGTCGTCGATCCCGGCCTCGTTGACCAGGTGGTGGCGCAGGTCGCTCTCGCGCAGCCGCTCGAAATTGCGGCGGCGCAGGTCGGGGTCGGAAATCTGCGGTACGCGGATGTCGGGCTCGATCCCGCCTTCCTGCACCGAACGCCCGCTGGGGGTGTAATAGCGCGCGGTGGTCAGCTTGACCGCATGGGCGCGATCGAGCGGGATCATGCTTTGCACGCTGCCCTTGCCGAAGCTGCGCTCGCCCATCACCAGCGCCCGGTGCTGATCCTGCAGCGCGCCGGCGACGATTTCCGAGGCCGAGGCCGAACCGGCGTCGATCAGCACCACCATCGGCAGGCCGCGCGCGGCATCGCCGGGGAAGAAGCGTTCGGCGCGCCAGGTTTCGTTGTCGCCGGCCAGCCGCGAGCGTTGCGAGACGATCACCCCGGTCGACAGGAACAGGTCGGACAGCGCCACCGCCTCGTCGAGCGAACCGCCGGGATTCTCGCGCAGGTCCAGCACCACCCCGCCCAGATGGCCGCCGGCCTGACGGCGCAGATCGTCGAGCGCGGCCAGGCTCTGCCGCCCGACATCGCGCGAGAATTCGTTGACGGTGATCACCCCGATGGTGCCCATCAGCTTCGCGGTGACCGGCTTGAGATCGATCACCCCGCGCGTCACGGTCACGTCGAACGGCGCGTCGCGGCCCGGGCGGAACAGGGTCAGGCGGATATTGGTGCCGGGCTCGCCGCGCATCTGGGCCACCGCCGCGTCAAGATCGCCGCCGAAGATCAGCTTGCCATCAAGGTGGGTAATGTAGTCGCCGGCTTTCACCCCGGCCTTCTCCGCCGGGCTGCCGTGCATCGGCGCGATGACCTTCACCGCGCCATCGTCCATCCCGACGCTGAGCCCCAGCCCGGCATAGTTGCCGTCGATCATGGTGTTGAGCCGTTCGAGGCTGGCCCCTTCGAGATAGGTCGAATGCGGATCGAGGCTGGCCAGCATCCCGTCGATCGCGCCCTTGACCAGCTTTTCGTCGTCGGTCTGGTCGACGTAATTGGCCTTGATCAGCTGATAGACGGTGAACAGCCGGGTGAAGGCCGGGGTGACCCGGGCATCGACTGCGGCAAGGCCCGCGGTGGTGGCCGGCAGCACCGCCAGCGCCCCGGCCAGCAGGGTGGCACGCAGCAGCGCCTTGGCGCGGGGGGTCGAAAGGCTGGGCATGGTGAGGATCCTGTTCGGTTCGGCGCGGAATCTATCGCCCCGCGCCGGTTAACGCCAGATGGATAAGCGATCCGCACATTCAGCGGGCGCGCAGCTGGTCGAGCGGATTGACCGGCTGGCCATCGTGGCGCAGCTCGAGGTTGACCACCGAGCGCGCCGGGCCGGCAATGCCCAGCGGCGATCCCGCCACCACCCGGTCGCCCACCCGGGCATCCAGCCGGGCCAGCCCGGTGATCAGGCTGGTCCAGCCGCCGGCATGGCTGATGATCGCGATCTGGCCATAGCCATGATAGGGCCCGGCAAAGGCCACCCGCCCCGCCGCCGGGGCCAGCGCGATCGCCCCGGGGGCCGCGACCAGCGCGATCCCCCGCGCCGCCGCCCCTGCCGCGGGATCGCCAAAACCGGTCAGCAGCCGGCCGTTGACCGGCAGCAGGAAGGGCACCGGGGCCCCCGACTGGGCCAGCGGCGGGGCGACATCGGCCATCACCTGCGATGCTTCGGGCCGTGGCGGGCGCAGTGCCGGGCCGGGCAGCGCGGCCAGCTCAGCCCCCAGCGCGCCGGCCTTGTCGAGTACCGAGACCAGCCCGCCCAGATCGCGGGCCTGCTCCGCCAGTGCCAGGGCGCGTTCGCTCTCCCGGTCCGCCGTTCCGGCCACGTCGCGGGCGGCCAGCCGCTGGCGGGTTTCCAGCGCCGCCAGCGTCTGGCGCCGGCTGGCCAGCCCCGCCTGTTCGCGCCGCAGCCCGGCCTGTTCCTGCCGGCCCTGCGCCTCGAGCGCGGCACCCCGGGCCAGGTCGGCGCGCAAAGCGGCGGTGCGGGCGCGCACCTCGGGCACCATGGTTTCGATCAGCGCGCGGGTATGCACCGCATCCTGCACCGAACCCGGCCGCAGCAGGGCGGTGGCCAGCGGGCGGCGCGACAGGCGCTGCAAGGCACCGGTCAGTTCCAGCAGCGGCCGTTCGCGGGCCGCCAGGCTGGCGCGCAGCTCGGCACGCTGTTCGGTGATCAGGCCGATGCGGGCGCCGGCAGCGGCGATCTCGGCCTCGGCCTGCTGGATCCGCGCGGCGACGGCGGCGGCTTCCTGGGCGGTGCGCTCGGCCGCCTCGCCGGCGCGGGCCGAAGCGGCCTCGAGCTGTTCGGCCCGGGCCTTGGCCGCTCCGGCCGCCGCCTGCGCCTCGGCCAGGGTGCGGCGCGCCTCGGCCGGATCCTGCGGGGCCAGCGCCAGCTGGGCAGCAGCAGCCCCGGCCAGCAGCGTGGCCAGCGGCAAGCCGACGATCAGGGGGCGAAGCGGGCGCGACATCGCCGGCCCCTATCCCGCACGATGATAGGGATGGCCAGCAAGAATGCTGGTGGCGCGGTACAATTGTTCGGCCAGCATGGCGCGGACCATCAGGTGCGGCCAGGTCATCGCGCCAAAGCCGAGCAGCAGGTCGGCCTTGCCGCGCGCCGCCGCACCGTGCCCATCGGCGGCACCGATCAGGAAGCGCGCCTCGCGCACCCCTTCGTCGCGCCAGCGGCCAAGCAGCGCGGCAAAGTCCTCGGAGCCCATGGTCGGCCCGCGTTCATCCAGCAGCACTTCGCGCGCCGGGCTGGGCGCGGGGGGCACGGTGCCCCCCTGATCGGGCAGTTCGGTCAGTTTCACCGGCCAGCTGAGCCGCTTCATATAGCGCGTCACCAGCTCGGCCTCGGGCGAGCGGCCGATCTTGCCGCGCGCGATGATGTGAAGGATCACGCCGCGCCGGCGCCGTCGCCAAAGCCCCACATCCGCTCGAGGTTGTAGAAGCTGCGCACTTCGGGCCGGAACAGGTGGACCACCACGTCACCACCGTCGATCAGCACCCAGTCGGCGGCGGGCAGCCCCTCGATCCGGGCATGGCCAAAGCCGCCGGCCTTGATCCGCTCGGCCAGCTTTTGCGCCATGGCGGCGACCTGCCGGGTCGAGCGGCCCGAGGCGATCACCATGTGATCGGCAATGCTGCTCTTGCCCTCGAGCGGGATCGACACGATCTCCTGCGCCTGATCGTCATCAAGCGATTGCAGCACCAGGGCGTGGAGAGTGCCCGCTTCGGCATGGGGCAGCGGGGTGGCGGGGCCGGGCGCGGCAGAGGCCGGGCCGGGCTGGGGTTGGGCGCTATTCATCGAGGAAAAGTGGGCTCCTTTGGGGGGCGGAACAGGGGGCGGGAAGGATCATCCGCCAGCCGCCGGAATGGGCTTGAAGGTTACGCCATCGCGCATCGGGGGCACGGCCAGCCGGCTCGCCCAGTCAGGATCGGCGCGACGCAGGGCGCTGGCCGAACGCGGATCGGGATCGGTTGCCAGGAACAGCAGCGCGGGTGCACCCCATCCTTCCCGGGTTTGCAAGCTGGCAAGGGGCCGCCGGTACCGGCCCAGCCAGGCCATCGCCGGGGCGGCGAGGGCGCGGCCATCATAGCCCGGCCGGGCGATCACCGCAATCGGCATCAACCGGGCCAGCCGGCGCCATTGCCGCCAGCGGTGCAGCTGGGCCAGATTGTCGGCCCCCATCAGCCAGACGAAGCGGTGATCGGGAAAGCGCCGGCGCAGCGCCGCCAGGGTATCGACGGT
>JAFECL010000026.1:21243-24269 GCA_018242165.1 Pseudomonadota bacterium | reverse complement strand
GTTCGTGGTGCTGTCGATCATCGTGCTGGTCGCGGTGTTCAACATCCTCTCCAGCCTGATCATGCTGGTCCGCGCCAAGACGCGCGACATTGCCATCCTGCGGACGATGGGGGCGGGGCGGCGTTCGATGCTGCGGATCTTCGTTGCCATCGGCTTTACCATCGGCACGCTGGGAACCATGGCCGGGCTGGTGCTGGGGGCCCTGTTCCTGACCTTCCGCCAGCCGCTGATCCACCTGGTCGAACTGCTGACCGGGCAGAACCTGTGGGACCCCAAGATCCGCTTCCTGACCGAGCTGCCCGCCCGCGCCAACCCGGCCGAGATCGCGGGCATCGCGGTGATGGCGCTGGGCCTGTCGTTCATCGCCACGCTGTACCCGGCCTTCAAGGCGGCCAGCACCGACCCGGTCGAGGTGCTGCGCTATGAGTGAGGCACCGGTGGTCGAACTGAAGGGTCTGACCCGCGCGTTCACGCAGGGGACGGCGCGGATCGAGGTGCTGAAGGGCGTCGATCTCGCGATCCGGCCCGGCGAGATCGTTGCGCTGCTGGGCCCCTCGGGTTCGGGCAAGAGCACGCTGTTGCAGGCAGTGGGCCTGCTGGAAGGCGGCTTTGGCGGCGAGATCCACATTGCCGGCACCGCCGCCCACGCGCTGGATGGCGATGCCCGCACCGCCTTGCGCCGCGATGCGCTGGGCTTTGTCTATCAGTTCCACCACCTGCTGCCCGATTTCACCGCGATCGAGAACGTGGTGATGCCGCAGCTGATCGCCGGGGCCGAGGATGCCGCCGCCATGGCCCGCGCCGGCGAATTGCTGGCCGCGCTGGGGCTGGGCGAGCGGCTGCACCACCGCCCCAGCCAGTTGTCGGGCGGCGAGCAGCAACGGGTGGCGGTGGCCCGGGCGCTGGCCAACCGCCCGGCGCTGGTGCTGGCCGACGAGCCGACCGGCAACCTTGACGAGGCCACCGCCGACAAGGTGCTGGGCGAATTCCTGACTTTGGTGCGCGGCCATGGCAGCGCCGCGCTGGTGGCGACACATAACGAGGCCCTGGCCGCCCGGATGGACCGGGTGGTACGGCTGCACGACGGGAGACTGTGAATGGCTGCGCAGACCATTGCCGACTTTACCGCGAAGACCCCCAAGGGCGAGGAAATCGACCTGGCCAGCAAGCTGGGCAAAGTGCTGCTGGTGGTCAACACCGCCAGCAAATGCGGCTTTACCCCGCAGTACGACGGGCTTGAGGCGCTGTGGAAGCAGTATGGCGATCAGGGCTTTGAAGTGCTGGCCTTCCCCTGCAACCAGTTCGGCCATCAGGAGCCGGGCAGCGCCGAGGAAATCGACCAGTTCTGCAAGGTGAACTTTGGCCTGTCGTTCCCGCTGATGGGCAAGATCGAGGTCAACGGGCCGGGCGCCACCCCGCTCTACCAGTGGCTGAAGGACGAGGCCCCGGGGCTGTTCGGCAGCAAGGGGATCAAGTGGAACTTCACCAAGTTCCTGATCAACCGCGAGGGCAAGGTGGTGCGCCGCTATGCCCCGACCGACAAGCCGGAAAGCATCGCCAAGGATATCGAGGCCCTGCTCTGATGGGCGAACCGGAATCGCTGGCGGTGGACGAGCCGCTGGCGGCCCATCTCCAGCGCCACGCGGTGGACCGGCTGCTGATGCTTTCCGACGGGGTCTTCGCGATTTCGGTGACCCTGGCTGCGCTGGAAATTCACCTGCCCGAAGGCGCGGTGACGCTGTCCGGGCTGGCCGGCGCGGTGGCCGCGCCGCTGGTGGCCTATCTGCTCTCGTTCCTCGCCGCCGCGCTGTTCTGGCTGCGCCACCGCGACCTGTTCGCCCGGCTGCGGCGGGTTGACGGGGTGCTGACCGGGCTGACGCTGGCGCTGCTGTGCCTGGTGGCGCTGGTGCCGGTGGCGGTGAGCGGGGTGGCCCACCACCATGGCGGGGCCGCCTATTTCGGCTTCTATGCGGTGGTGATGATGGGCAGCGGGCTGCTGAACGCGCTGGCCTGGGTCTATGGCGCGGCGCGCCCCGGGCTGATGCACGATCACGTGCCGGCGGCCGACCGCTGGCTGCGCGGGGGCGAGGCGCTGCTGCTGCCGCTGCTGTTCGTGCCCGCGCTGTTCGTTCCGGTGGCCGATCTGCCGCGGGTGCTGCTGTGGCTGGCGCTGGCGCTGGCGGTGGTGCGGCGCGGGGTGCTGCCCGCGCTGGCGCGGCGGATTGGGGGATAAGCCCGCCGCCGCCCCCTGCCGAATCGCCTCAGCCCCGCTAGGCTGGCGCCATGGCCTACGAACCCTTTGTGCCGCTGCGCGTGCTGTCCAGCTATACCATGCTGGAAGGGGCGATCGAGCCCAAGGCGCTGGCGCAGCTGGCGCGCGACCGGGGGTTCCCCGCGATTGCCGTGGCCGACCGCAACGGGCTCTATTGCGCCCCGGCCTTTGCCGGCGCGGCGCGCGACAAGGGGATCCAGCCGATCATCGGCACCCTGCTGGCGGTGGCCCGGCCGGGGGTGCAGGGGCCTCGGGCGGGTGCGGCGGGGGAAAGCAGCGCTGCGCCGGTGATCGACTGGCTGGCGCTCTATGCCCAGAACGAGGCGGGGTGGAATAACCTGTGCCATCTGGTTTCCGCCGCGCACCTTGACCGCCCGGTGGAATGGGATGCCCATGTCCCGCTCGAGGCGCTGGAGGGGCGTTCGGACGGGCTGATCTGCCTGACCGGGGCGGGCGAGGGGGCGTTGGCCCGGCTGCTGGCCGACGGGCGCGAGGCGGCGGCCGAGGCCTATGCCGCGCGGCTCGAGGCGCTGTTCCCCGGCCGGCTCTACGTCGAACTCGCCCGGCGCGGCGACAGTGTGGAAGAGGCGGCCGAGGGCGCGCTGATCGAGCTGGCCTATGCCAGCGGCCTGCCGCTGGTCGCCACCAACCCCGCGACCTATGGCGAGCCCCAGTTCTACGAGGCGCACGATGCCATGCTGTGCATCGCCGCGGCCACCCATGTCGATGCGGCGGACCGGCCGCGCTCGCACCC
>JAFECL010000026.1:375-21201 GCA_018242165.1 Pseudomonadota bacterium | reverse complement strand
CAATACCCTGGTGGTGGCCCGGCGCTGTGCCTATGCCCCGCCCAAGCGCAAGCCGCTGCTGCCCAGCCTGGCCGGCGACAAGGAAGGCGAGGCGGCGATGCTGGCCGAGCAGGCCGCAAAGGGGCTGGAGGCGCGGCTGGCGCCCTATGGCGAACTGCCCGAGGCGGAACGCGCGGCCTATTTCCAGCGGCTCGATTTCGAAGTCGGCGTGATCAACAAGATGGGCTTTGCCGGCTATTTCCTGATCGTGGCCGACTTTATCCAGTGGGCCAAGGCGCATGACATTCCGGTGGGGCCGGGGCGCGGTTCGGGCGCAGGCAGCGTGGTGGCCTGGGCGCTGACCATCACCGATCTCGATCCGATCCGGCTGGGGCTGCTGTTCGAACGCTTCCTCAACCCCGAACGCGTCTCGATGCCGGACTTCGATATCGACTTCTGCGAAACCCGGCGCGGCGAGGTGATCCGCTACGTTCAGGCCAAGTATGGCGCCGATCACGTCGCCCAGATCATCACTTTCGGCAAGATGAAGGCCCGTGCGGTGCTGCGCGATTGCGGGCGGATTTTGCAGATGAGCTATGGCCAGGTCGACCGGTTGTGCAAGCTGGTGCCCAACCACCCGACCGACCCGTGGACCCTGCCGCGCGCGCTGAACGGGGTGGCGGAACTGAAGCGCGAATACGACAACGATCCCGAAGTGCGCCGGGTGATCGACCTGGCCGTGCAGCTGGAAGGGCTGCCGCGCAACAGTTCCACCCATGCCGCCGGCGTGGTGATCGGCGACCGCGCGCTGGCCAGGCTGGTGCCGCTGTACCGCGATCCGCGCTCGGACATGCCGGTGACCCAGTTCGACATGAAATATGTCGAGGATACCGGCCTCATCAAGTTCGACTTCCTGGGCCTGAAAACGCTGTCGGTGCTGCGCAAGGCGGTCGACCTGCTGGCCCGGCGCGGCATTGCCATCGACCTTGGCGCGCTGGCCTGGGATGACGAGCAGGTTTACGCCCTGCTGCAGCGCGGCGACACGGTGGGGGTGTTCCAGCTTGAATCCGAAGGGATGCGGCGGACGCTGGCGGCGGTGAAGCCGACCAATTTCGGCGACATCATCGCGCTGGTCTCGCTCTACCGGCCGGGGCCGATGGACAATATCCCGTTGTTCGGCCGGCGCAAGAACGGGCTGGAAAGCATCGAATACCCGCACGAAAAGCTGTCGGGCATTCTGGCCGAAACCTATGGCATCTTCGTCTATCAGGAACAGGTGATGCAGGCCGCGCAGATCCTGGCGGGCTATTCGCTGGGCGATGCCGACCTGCTGCGCCGCGCCATGGGCAAGAAGGTGCAAGCCGAAATGGACGCCCAGCGCCAGCGCTTCGTCGATGGCTGCGCCACCAATTCGCAGATCGACAAGGCCAAGGCCAACGAGCTGTTCGACTTGATCGACAAGTTCGCCGGCTATGGCTTCAACAAGAGCCACGCCGCCGCCTATGCCCTGCTGGCCTACCAGACGGCGTGGATGAAGACCCATTATCCGCACGAATTCTACGCCGCCTCGATGTGTTTCGACATGCACCAGTCGGAAAAGCTGGCGACCTTTGTGGACGACATGCGGCGCGGCGGGGTGGCACTGGCCGGGCCGTGCCTGCAGGCCAGCGAGGCCGAATTCACCGTCGAGGAAACCGACGAGGGCCACCAGGTGCGCTATGCCCTGGCCGGCATCCGCAACGTGGGCGAAAAGGCGATGGACGTGCTGGTGGCCGAGCGGCAGGCCAACGGGCCCTTCGCCAGCCTGGAAGACCTGTTCCGCCGGGTGCCGCCGGGCTGCCTCAACCGGCGGATGCTGGAAGGGCTGGCCGGGGCCGGGGCCTTCGACAGCCTCGAGCCGAACCGGGCGCGGGTGCTGGCCAACATCGACATGCTGCTGGCGGTATCCGACGAGGCCGAGCGGGCGCGGACCAGCGGCCAGCACGGCCTGTTCGGCGGCGACGAGCACGCCGGGCAGGCGCTGCGGCTGGCCGAGGCCGAGCCGTGGGGCCGGGCCGAGCAGATGGCGCAGGAACGGGCCAATTTCGGCTTTTACTTCGCCGCCCACCCGGTCGAACAATACCGCGCGGTGGCCATGGCCAACGGCGCGCGCAGCCACGCCGCCTTGACCGCGCAGGGCGTTTCCGGCGCCAGTGGTTTTGGTGGTGGCCGGCAGGGCGCGGTGCTGGCCGCGCTGGTCGAAGGGGTGAACCGCCGCAAGACCAAGCGCGGCAAGGATTTCGTCATGGCCGATTTCTCGGACAGCAGCGGCCAGTTTTCGGCCAGCTGCTTCGAGGAGAGCCTGGTCGACAGCTTTGTCCAGTGGGCGAAGGATGGCACCTGCGTGCTGCTGCAGGTGGAGCTCGACAGCCCCAGCCCCGAAGAACCGCCGCGCGTCACGGTGCGCGGGGCCCAGCCGCTGGCCGAGGTGAAGAGCGCCGGGCGGATGGTGCTGCGGCTGGAGGTGGACCGGGCGGAGGCCTTTGCCGAACTGGCGGCGATGCTGCCGCGCGGCGAGGCCGGCAAGGGCGAGGTGGTGGCCCGGCTGCTGACCGGCGGCCACGACCAGCCCGAGCTGCGGCTGGGCCGCGATTTCGCGCTGGATGGCGACCTGGCCGAGGCGCTGGCGCAGATCCCCGGGGTGCATGGCGTGGCCTTGTCGGCCCAGCGCGGCCGTGCCAACCTGCGGCTGGTGGCCTGAGGAGACGGCGATGCATTACGTGAACCCGAGCCGCGAGAACTTCGACGCCTTCAAGGCCCTGCCGCGCGACGAGCCGATCCACATGCTGAACTTCATCCGCTATCGCCCGCTGGCGGCCTATCCCGACGGGCACCCCAACACCGCGCTGGGGTGGAGCGGCCAGCGTGCCTATCAGGAATATATCGCCGCGATCCAGCCGGTGCTGGCCCGGGTAGGCGGGGCGATGGTGTGGGAGGCGCAGTTCCAATGCGTGCTGACCGGCCCCGCCGAACCCGAATGGGACGAGGTGTTCGTGATGGGCTACCCCAGCGCCGCCGCCTTCCTCGCCATGGTGAAAGACCCGGGCTATTCAGGCGAGGTGGTTGTCCACCGCGAGGCGGCGGTGCTGGACAGTCGGCTGATGCGGTTTACGCCGCAGGTTTAGGGGGGGAACAACGATGCGGCAATTGGCCGGAATGATGGCGCTGGCGGGCCTGTTGCTGGGCACGGCGGCGCCGGCCATGGCGGAAACGCCGGTCTATCACTGGGCTCACGCCACGGCGCCGCCGGCGGGCGCGGTCTATGCGGCGAATGTTGGCTCGACCCATTTCGCCTTCTGCGCCTTCATGGGCAAGCGCAAGGACTGGGAGCCGGAGCAGTTGCTTTCGGGTTATTTCAATCAGGGGCGCTGCAATGCGATCTTCGAATATGGCGGCCGCCAGGAGATCGCCGAATCGCCAAGCGGGGCGACACTCGACTTCCTGGTGGTCGATGCCGGCGCGCCCGAGGGCACCTGGGCCAATTGCCTCAGCCCCGGGTCTGATATTCATCCCTCGAACCAGATGGCCTGCAAGGTGCCCGAGGGGCATGTGGTTGATCGCCGCTTTCGCTGGCCGGTGACGATCTGTTCGTTTGGCGGCACGGCGCATTTCATGGTGCTCAACGGCAGCATGCAGGGCTTTGGTCAGAACACCGCCACGGTTTGCCGGCCCACGCAAAACGCCTCTTGGCGCGACACCAAGGTGCTGATCGGCGAGATCCGCTAGAACAACGCCATCTGCCCGTCGCGTTCCGGCGGTTTGAACTGGCTGCAATCCAGTTCCGGCCATTCGCGGGAAAGGCCGTGGCGGGCACAGGCTTTGGCGAAGCGGCTGCGGACGAGGTCGGCCCAGATGCCTTGCGGCTTCATCCGGGTGAAGAAGGCCGGATCGTTGTCGCGGCCGCCGCGCATCTCCTGCACCAGGTGCATCACCTTGGCGGCGCGATCGGGGAAATAGTGGGCCAGCCATTCGCGGAACAGCGGTGCCACCTCATAGGGCAGGCGCAGCATGATCCAGCTGGCGCTGGTCGCCCCGGCCTCGCTGGCCGCCAGCAGGATCCGTTCGAGCTGATCGTCGGTGATCGCCGGGATGATCGGCGCGACCGAGACATGCGCCGGCACCCCCGCCGCGGCCAGCGCCGCCAGCGCCGCGATCCGCCGGTGCGGCGCGGCAGCGCGCGGCTCCACGGTGCGCGACAGATGCGGATCGAGCGATGTAACCGAAATGGCCACAACCACCAGGTTCATCCGCGCCATTTCGGATAATAGATCGAGATCGCGCAGCACCCGGTCGCTCTTGGTGGTGATGGTGACGGGGTGGCGCGTTTCCAGGCACAGTTCCAGCAAGGCGCGGGTGATCCGCCAATCCGCCTCGATCGGCTGATAGGGATCGGTATTGGTGCCCATGGCAATCGGCGCGCAGGTATAGTTGCGCCGGGCCAGCTCGGCGCGGAGCAGCGCGGGGGCATCCGGCTTGGCGAACAGCCGGCTTTCGAAATCCAGCCCCGGCGACAGATCGTGCCAGGCGTGGCTGGGCCGGGCATAGCAATAGATGCAGCCGTGCTCGCAGCCGCGATAGGCGTTGATCGACCGGTCGAACCCGATGTCGGGCGAGTGGTTGCGGCTGATGATCCGGCGCGGCCGTTCGATGGTGACGGTGGTGCGCAGCGACGGCGGGGCGCCATCCAGCCCGGCGCGCGCGTCCAGCCAGTCGCCATCCGCCTCGCGCGCGGCAAGGCCGAAACGCTGCGGCGTGGCGGCGGAGACCGCGCCGCGCCCGCGCGCCGGGGGTGGGAGAATCGGCATGGAGGGCAAAAGAACATAAAGCGAACATCAAGGCAAGCCCCGGCTTGACAGCGGGCCCCCCGGCGGCGAGGGGAAGGGCATGGACGCTAACGAATTCCGCCGCCACGGCCACGCCCTGATCGACTGGCTGGCCGACCATATGGAGGGGCTGAACACCCGCCCGGTGATGGCCCCGACCCGCCCCGGCGAGGTGAAGGCGATGCTGCCCGCGGCGGCGCCCGAGGCGGGCGAACCGTTCGAGGCGGTGATCGCCGACCTTGACCGGGTGGTGACCCCGCACCTGACCTGGTGGCAGCATCCGCGCTTTTTCGGCTTTTTCCCCGCCAATGCCCTGGCGGCGGGGGTGCTGGGCGATCTGGTCTCCACCGGGCTCGGCGTGCTCGGCCTGTCGTGGCAGGCGAGCCCGGCGCTGACCGAGGTGGAGGAAGTGGTGGTCGACTGGCTGCGGCAGGCGCTGGGCCTGTCGGACGGCTGGTTCGGCGCGATCCAGGATACCGCCTCGACCTCGACCCTGCTGGCGCTGATCGCCGCGCGCGAGGCGGCCAGCGGCCATGCGATGCAGGCCGGCGGCTTGCAGCAGGGTGGGCCGGCGCTGGTGGTCTATGGCGGCGAGGGGGCGCACAGCTCGGTCGCCAAGGCGGCGCTGCTGGCGGGGTTCGGGCGCGACAACCTGCGGCTGATCCCGCTGGGGGCGGACTATGCGATGGACCCGGCCGCGCTGGCCCGGGCGATTGCGGAAGACCGCGCGGCGGGGCGCATTCCCTGCGCGGTGGTGGCCACCTGCGGCGCCACCGGCACCACCGCCTGCGACGATGTCGCGGCGATTGCGGCGATCGCCAGGGAGGCCGGGGCCTGGCTGCATGTCGATGCGGCGATGGCCGGCAGCGCGATGATCCTGCCCGAAATGCGCCACCTGTGGGCCGGGGTGGAACGGGCCGACAGCCTGGTGGTGAATGCCCACAAGTGGCTGGGGGTGCCGTTCGATTGCTCGCTGTTCTATGTCCGCGACGAACAGCTGCTGCTGCGGGTGCTGAGCACCTCGCCATCCTACCTGCGTTCGGCGGCCGACGGGCAGGTGCGCAATCTGCGCGATACCGGGATCGCGCTGGGGCGGCGGTTTCGCGCGCTGAAGCTGTGGTTCGTGCTGCGCGAACAGGGGCTGGAGGCGCTGCGGGCGCGGTTGCGCCGCGATCTGGCCAATGCCGCCCAGCTGGCCGACTGGGCCCGGGCCACGCCACACTGGCGGGTGGTGGCGCCGGTGCCGCTGCAGACCGTGTGCCTGCGCCACGAGCCGCCGGGGCTGGATGGGCCTGCGCTGGAGGAACACAACCGGCAGCTGGCCGAGAAGGTCAACGCCACCGGCAAGGCTTACGTGACCGGGGCCGAGGTGGCCGGGCAGTGGCTGGTGCGGGTTTCGGTAGGGGCGCTGGCCACCGAGCTGGACGATGTCCGCGCCGGGTGGGAGGTGTTGCGGGCGGAAGCTAACCGTTAGGCCTCGCGCCAAAAAGAGGGAACCGGTTTTTACCTGCGGTGAACTGCGTTTGGCTCCTCGGCGATGCGACAACAAGGAATCATTGGCGATGCGGCGCTGACCGGGCCCGGTCGGTGCTACCCCGGCGGATTCGTGTGCCCCGCATCGCCATGGCCCTTATGCCCATGATGCGGCGACAGTTCCGTGACGAGGGTCACGCGGCGCGCGCCAGCACCCGCTGGCGAGGCCGGGGTAACGCCGGGGAGTACGCGGGCGGCTGAGGGGTGTCAGGCCGGCGACGGTTGGCGCGCCTGTGCCCCTGTTCTCAGGAGGCGCGGGGGCGGTGGTTTTTGCATCTGCCGTCGCGTTGCGAACGTCCGGGTAGCGGCTGAAGCGTATGGCAGCCCGGCTCGGCCCTGTGGGGCTGGGGAAGCTGGCGTCGGCGGGCTCGCAAGGTGGGCGCCAGCTGTCCGGATCGAAATCCGCTCCCCGCCCTGCCGACGCGGGGTGCACCGGCGCCGCGGGGCGCCCTCGCACGAACCGGTGCCGGCCTGACGTGGCCTGCCGCAACGTGCACCATCACGGCCTGCCGATTCGGGCAGCTAACCAAAATGGTTTGTGTAGGAAAGCTAAATTTCCCGCAAACGCGGCATCAGCTCGACGAAATTGCACGGGCGGTTGCGGCTATCCAGTTGTTCAGCAAGGATTTTATCCCAACCGTCCTTCACCGCACCGTTGCTGCCGGGCAGCGCGAAAATGTAGGTGCCGCGCGCGAGGATGCCCATCGCCCGCGACTGGATCGTGCTGGTGCCGATCGACTGGAAGCTGACCCAGCGGAACAGTTCGCCAAAGCCGGGGATTTCCTTGGCATCGCCGGCGGCGAGGATCCGTTCCAGCGCCTCGGGCGTCACGTCGCGGCCGGTGAGGCCGGTGCCGCCGGTGATGATCACGCAATCGACCGCGCGGTCGTCGATCCAGTTGTTGAGCCGGGGGACGATCCGCGTCACCTCGTCCTTCTCGATCGCGCGGGCCGCCAGGCGGTGGCCGGCATCGCGCACCCGTTCGGCCAGCAGCGCGCCCGACGTGTCGCTGGCGAGGTCACGCGTGTCCGACACGGTCAGCACCGCGATGGCGATCGGCTTGAAGGTGCGGGTCGGGTCAATCGCCATCGTTCTTCTCTCCCGGGCTTTCCACCCAGCTGACCCGGTTGGGCCCGACGCGCAGCGCACGGGCCGCGCCCAGCCCGGGGAATTCCGGCCAGGCCCCCTGCGCCAGCGCCACCCGGCTTTCCGAGACGCCGCCGGCCTGCCGCTCGTACATCCAGTAATTGCGCAGCACCGCGGCGACATAGCCGCGCGTCTCCCAATAGGGCACGCTTTCGATCCACAGCAGCGGATCGCCCTGATCGCGGATCTGGCTGTTCCAGCGGGTAACCGGCTGCAGCCCGGCGTTGTAGGCCGCCACCACCTTGGGCAGCAGGCCCTGGGTGCCGGGCGCGGCGCGCAGCATGGCAAGGTGGTTCTGGCCGAAGGCGAGGTTGACCTCGGGCCGGGCGAGATCGGCGGCGTTGCCCGTCACCCCCACTTCGGCGGCATGGTCGCGCGCGGCGGCGGGCATGATCTGCATCAGCCCGCGCGCGCCCGCCGGGCTGACCGCGCGGGTGCGGAACAGGCTTTCCTGCAGGGTATGGGCATAGACCAGCGCCGGATCGACCTGCCAGCCATTGGCGGGCGTCCACTTCGGCGTAGGATAGCGCCCGGCGGGCAGCGGCGCGGCGCCACCCGGCACGTTGCTGGCCATCCACAGCTGGGTGCCGGGCAGGCCCAGATCGCGCGCGAGGCGTGCCAGCGGCGGGTACAGCGCCGGATCGCCGATCCGCGCCTGATGGCGCAGCACATCGTCGGCCAGCCCGTCCTCGCCGATCTCGGCCAGCGCGACCACGGTGCGGACATTGCCCAGATCGCGCAGCGCCTGCCAATCGGCGCTGGTGAAATCGGGCTGGGCATGGCTGGGCGGCAGGTGCAGGCCCAGCTGTTCGGCGGCGAGCATGCCGTAGAGCGTCTCGTCGCGCGCGGCGGCGGCCTTCAGCGGCTCGGCGGCAAGGTTGGGGTGGCGGCAGCGGACGGCGGCGCGGGCCTGCCAGTAGAGCGCGGCGGCGGCCAGTTCGGCGTTCTGGGTGGCATTGGCGGCGGTGGCGAAGGCATCGCCGGCGCGGGCGCAATCGCCCACCCGCCAGGCGGCAAGGCCCGCCGTCCACCACCCTTCGGCCACCCAGGCCCCGGCAACCGGCCCGGCAAAGGGCGCGGGCAGCGCGGCGGGCGCGGCGGGGGCGCCATCGGCGGCGGGGGCAACCGGGGCGGGGGCCGGGGTGGCCAGCGAGGGCGGCGCGGCCCCGCCCTGCGCGGCGGCCATGGCCAGGCCAAAGGCCTCGCCATCGCGGTTGGCGATGTAGAAGGCCCACGATACCCGCGCGCGCCATTCGGCCCGGGCCTCGGGCGAGAGGCCGGGCTCGGCCCGGTCAAGCAGGGTGCGGGCCCAGTCGGGATTGTCGGCCTTGATCGCCTCCTGGATCGCGGTGCTGGTGGCGGCTGGCATGGTGCCATCGGCCACGCTGCGCGGGCGCACCCGGCGCGGCTGGCCGGGCATGGTCGCCATGGCCTGCGGCTGGGGCAGCAGCGGCAGGGTGCTGGCGCCGCGCTTCAGCGCCAGCAGGCCGATCTGTTCGGCCTGGGGCAGATCGGTGCCGCCCTCGAACCAGGCGTTCAGCTGGGCCAGCTCGATCCGGGGCGAGCCGGGGGCAAGGTAGAATTCGGCCTGGGCCATGCGGTGCAGCGGGCCATCGGGGCGCTGGGCGAACAGGGCCTGCACCCGCGCCCAATCGGCCCGGCGGATCGCCGCGAACAGCTCGCGGTAATAGGCGCGATCCTCTTCCGACAGCAGCTTGGGCACGGCGGTGCGATCGGCGCGGGCGCGGAAATAGGATACCGCCGCGCTGTTCGCCGGGGCCGGGGCGGGCAGCAGCGCCAGCCCGGCACCCGCCGCCAGCAGCGCCATTGTTGCAGCCTTGGGTTTCCTCACGCCGTCCAGTCCAGCCAGTCGCGCCACAGCCTTGCGCGGGCTGCCGGCCGGGCCAGCAGCGCTGCCGGGTCGGGCCCGGCCAACAGCGCAAGCTGGCGCCCCTCTGGCCCGGAAAGCGCCAGATGGGCAGGGCTTTGCGCCGGATCGTGGCCAAGCAGCGACAGCACGTTGCCGCCCAGCGCCAGCACCCGTTGCGGCGCGATCAGGCCGATGTGGTGGCGGGCCAGCGCGCCCAGCCCGGCGCTGGCCAGCCCGTCCCAATCGGCGAAGGGGGTATGGCGCGGCAGCAGCGCGGCCACGGCCAGCCGGCTTTCACCCAGCCCGGCGGCCCGGGCGAAGGCGGCGACCAGCCGGCCCTGCACCCCGGCCAGCAGCTGGCCGGCAGCCTCGTCCTCTTCCTCGGGCTGGGGCACCAGCACCAGCAGCTCGGCCCCGGCCTCCCCGCGCGAGGGCACCCGGCCCGCCACCCGCCCGCCATCGAGCGAGGGCTCGGCCAGCCACCAGGCGCGGAACGCGGCCAGATCGGCGGGCCATTCCGCCGGCGGCCCGCCCAGCATCACCACCGGCGCGGCGGCGGGCGGGGGCGCGGCGGCGGGCTGCGGTGCGGGGGCAGAGCGTGTTTCCGGGGGGGCGGCGGCCGGGGCCGGGTCCTTCAGCCAGCCGCGCGGGGCATCGGCATAGTCGTGCTCCACGCCCGCCAGCCGCCACCAATCCAGCGCGGCGGCAACACTGTGGTGGAGGGCGGGCTCGCTCATCGGCAAAGCTCTTGACCTCTTGCCCGCCCGCGATCAAGGCGAATCCCAGAAACAGCCAATTGCGCGGGGGAAAGAGCGGTGACCATCGAACGCGAGACCATGCCCTACGACGTCGTGATCGTCGGCGGCGGGCCGGCCGGCCTGGGCGCGGCGATCCGGCTGAAGCAGGTCAACCCCGAGCTTTCGGTCTGCATCCTCGAAAAGGGTTCGGAGATCGGCGCCCACATCCTCTCGGGCGCGGTGCTGGACCCCAAGGCGCTCGACGAACTGCTGCCCGACTGGCGCAGCCAGGGCTGCCCGATGGCCGAAACCCCGGTGACCGACAACTGGCACTGGTACCTGACCAAGGGCCGCCACGTTGCCCTGCCGCACATCGTCATGCCGCCGTTCATGGGCAACCATGGCAATTACACCGGCAGCCTGGGCAACCTGTGCCGCTGGCTGGCCGGCAAGGCCGAGGAGCTGGGGGTGGAGATCTTCCCCGGTTTCCCTGCCGCCGAAGTGCTGTATGACGAGGCCGGGAAGGTGATCGGCGTCCAGACCGGCGACATGGGCGTGGGCCGCGATGGCCAGCCCAAGCATGATTACCAGCCGGGGATGAACCTGACCGCCAAATACACCCTGTTCTGCGAAGGCGCGCGCGGCCACCTGACCAAGCGGCTGAAGGCGAAGTACGATCTTGAGGCCGATTGCCAGCCGCAGATCTACGGGATCGGCATCAAGGAATTGTGGGACATCGACCCCGCCAAGCACGTGCCGGGGCGGGTGCTGCACACCCAGGGCTGGCCGCTGAGCGAAAGCGATTCGTGGGGTGGCGGGTTCCTTTACCATCAGGCCAACAATCAGGTCGCCCTGGGCTTTGTCACCGCGCTCGATTACAAGAACCCCTACGTCTATCCGTTCGAGGAATTCCAACGCTGGAAGCAGCACCCCAGCATCCGCGCGCTGCTCGAAGGCGGCAAGCGGGTGGCCTATGGCGCGCGCGCGATCAACGAGGGTGGCTGGCAATCGGTGCCGAAACTGGCCTTCCCCGGCGGCGCGCTGGCGGGCTGTTCGGCGGGCTTTGTCAACGTGCCCCGGATCAAGGGCAGCCACACCGCGATGAAGAGCGGCATGCTGGCTGCCGAAGCGATCGCCGCCGCGATTGCCGCTGGCCGCGAGAACGATGCGCTGGAGGAATACGACGCTGCGGTGCGCAGCAGCTGGATCGCCGACGAGCTGAAGCTGGTCCAGAATGCCGAGCCGCTGGCCGCCAAGTTCAGCGGCGACCTGTTCGGCTCGGCGCTGGCCAATATCGACATGTGGCTGCGCTATCTCAAGCTGCCCAGCGTCAAGCCGATGAAGCATCACACCGATGCCTCTGCGCTGAAGCGGGCCGACCTGTACCAGCCGATCCACTATCCCAAGCCCGACGGGGTGATCTCGTTCGACCGGCTCACCAGCGTCTCCTACTCGTTCACCAACCACGAGGAAGACCAGCCCTGCCACCTGCAGCTGGCCGATCCCGCCGTGCCGGTGAAGCTCAACCTGGCCGAATATGCCGGGCCCGAGGCGCGCTATTGCCCGGCCGGGGTCTATGAATTCGTCGATGGCGGCAGCGGGCCGGAGCTGAAGATCAACGCCCAGAACTGCGTCCACTGCAAGACCTGCGACATCAAGGACCCCAGCCAGAACATCACCTGGGTGGCGCCCGAAGGCGGCGGCGGGCCGAATTACCCGAATATGTGAGGCGGGCGCTGCGCGCGTGCCCTTCACCGAAACCGCCTTTGCCAAGATCAACCTTGCGCTGCACGTGCGGGGCCGCCGCGCGGATGGGTATCATGAGCTGGAGACGCTGTTCGCCTTCGTCGACGCGGGCGACCGGCTGGTGGCCGAGCCGGCCGACCATGACGAGGTGGTCAGCCGGGGCGAATTCGGCGCGGCGCTGGACGATCCGCTGGCCAATATCGTGATGCAGGCGCTGGCCGTGCTGGCGCATGGGCCGGGCTGGCGGGTGGTGCTGGACAAGAACCTGCCGGTGGCCGCCGGGCTGGGCGGCGGTTCGGCCGATGCCGGGGCGCTGTTCCGGCTGGTGGGCCGTGCGGTGGGGCTGCCGGGCGACTGGGCGGTGCGTGCCGCCGCGCTGGGCGCCGATGTGCCGGCCTGCGTCGCCAGCCGCACCGTGATCGGCCGCGGCACCGGCACCGAGCTGGAGCCGGGCCCCGAAGACCTGGCCGGCTGCCCGGTGCTGCTGGTCAACCCGCGCGTGCCGCTGGCCACCGGGCCGGTGTTCCGGGGCTGGGACGGGGTGGACCGGGGGCCGATGCCGCTGGGCACCGCGCGCGAGATTGCGCTGGCCGGGCGCAACGACCTTGAAGCGCCGGCGCTGGCGATCTGCCCGCAAGTGGCCGAGGTGCTGGCCGAACTGCGCGCCGATGCGCCGTGGTGCGCGCGCATGTCGGGCAGCGGGGCGACCTGCTTTGCGCTGTATGACAGCATGGCCCGGCGCGATGCCGCAGCGGCGCGGATCGCCGGCGCGCGGCCCGGCTGGTGGCAGCTGGCCGGGGCGCTGCGGTGAGCGAGGCGGTGGGCGGGGAAAGCTGGCGCCTGCTGGGAACACCCCGGTTCGGCGGGATTCTGGTGGTTTCCGACCATGCCAGCAACCGCGTGCCGACGGATATCGATCTGGGGATCGCCCCCGCGCTGCTCGATCAGCACATCGCGGTCGACATCGGGGTGCAGGCGGTGGGCGAGATCATGGCCCGGCAGGCCGGGATTGCCGCCTTCCAGTGCCATGTCAGCCGGCTGGTCTGCGATGTGAACCGCGAGCCGGAAGCGCCCGGCGCGGTGCCGATTGCCAGCGATGGCCATGCCATTCCCGGCAACGCGCTGGATCACGCGGGCCACATGGCGCGGATCGAACGGTTTCACGTGCCCTATCACGCCGCGCTGGCCCGCGCGCTGGACGATGCCCCGCCGGCGCTGATCTTTTCGCTCCATTCCTTCACCCCGCACCTTGCCACCAGCGACGAGGCGCGGCCGTGGCATGTCGGCGTGCTCTACAACCAGGACGATCGCGCGGCGCGGATCGCGATTCCCTTGCTGGAGGCCGAGGGCCTCGCGGTGGGTGATCAGGAGCCCTATTCGGGCAAGCTGCTCAACTATACGATGAACCGCCACGCCGAGGCCGAGGGGCGGCCCTACCTTGGCATCGAGGTGCGGCAGGACCAGATCGACACCCCCGCCGGCCATGCACGCTGGGCCGCCATGCTGGCGCGGATCGCGAATGAAGTGGCGTTGAAGCTGTAGCGTTGACCCCAGGGCAGGCACGCGGCACCAAGGTGCCGGCTGATCGGGAGTGGCCCATGTTTCGGTTCGTGACTTACGCCTTGCGGGGCCTCTGGCGCTTTTCGGGCCGCGATTCCCGCCAGCAGTTCTGGCCCTGGGTGGGGTTTGTGCTGGTCTGCGACATGGTCCTTGCCGCGGCGGCGATCCTGCCGGCCATGTTTGGCACCATGGCGCGCCTTCAGGCCTATGCCGCCGCCCACCCCGATGAGGTGACGGTGGAATCGAGCCCGGGCGGGACGTCGATCAGCGTGCATGGGCCGGTGCCGGGCCTGATGCCCGATATCCACGGCTTCATGGTCACCAATGCGTTTGCGACCGTGGCCTCGGTGCTGTTGCTGGCCGCAGCGGTGACGCGGCGGCTGCACGATACCGGGCGGCGGGGCTGGTGGGGCCTGCTGCCCCTGCCGCCGCTGGGTGTCGGGCTGGCCGTGTTCCCGCGCTTTTTCGACGCCATGGCGTCTGGCGGGCAGGCGCCCGATCTGCGGCTGTTCGGACTGCTGTCCCTCAACAACCTGACCTACATCATCCTGCTGGGCCTGCTTGCCGCCTTGTGCCTCAGGCCGGGGGATCCGCTGCCCAACCGCTTTGGCGAACCTCCGGCCTGACCCCGTTCCCCGATCGGCCATCGCCAGCGGATCGGCAACGAAGTGGCGTTGAAGCCGGTGCGCGGGCGGTGTAGGGGCGCCGGAACGCCCGCTGTCACGAAAGATTCCTGCCATGCCCGCCTACCGCTCGCGCACCTCCACCCATGGCCGCAACATGGCCGGCGCGCGCGGGCTGTGGCGGGCGACGGGGATGAAGGACAGCGACTTCGGCAAGCCGATCGTGGCCGTGGTCAACAGCTTCACCCAGTTCGTGCCGGGCCACGTCCACCTCAAGGATCTGGGCCAGCTGGTCGCGCGCGAGATCGAGGCGGCGGGCGGTGTCGCCAAGGAATTCAACACCATCGCGGTGGATGACGGGATCGCGATGGGCCACGATGGCATGCTCTATTCGCTGCCCAGCCGCGACCTGATCGCGGATTCGGTCGAATACATGGCCAATGCCCATTGCGCCGATGCGCTGGTGTGCATTTCGAACTGCGACAAGATCACCCCCGGCATGCTGATGGCCGCGCTGCGCCTGAACATCCCCGCCGTGTTCGTTTCGGGCGGGCCGATGGAGGCCGGCAAGGTAGTGCTGCGCGGCAAGGAGCATGCGCTCGATCTGGTCGACGCGATGGTGGCCGCCGCCGACGAGAGCTTCACCGACGAGGAAGTGCAGACCATCGAGCGTTCGGCCTGCCCGACCTGCGGGTCGTGCAGCGGCATGTTTACGGCCAATTCGATGAATTGCCTGGCCGAGGCGCTGGGGCTGGCGCTGCCGGGCAATGGTTCGGTGCTGGCCACCCATGCCGACCGCGAGGCGCTGTTCCGCCGCGCCGGGCGCCTCTCGGTCGCGCTGTGCCAGCAGTATTATGTCGAGGAAGATGCCGCGGTGCTGCCGCGCAGCGTGGCCAGCTTTAAGGCCTTTGAAAACGCGATGAGCCTCGATATCGCGATGGGCGGTTCCACCAACACCGTGCTGCACCTGCTGGCCGCCGCGCACGAGGCCGGGGTGGATTTCACCATGGCCGATATCGACCGCCTGTCGCGCCGGGTGCCGTGCCTGTCGAAGGTGGCGCCGGCCAAGGCCGACGTTCACATGGAAGACGTTCACCGCGCCGGCGGGATCATGGCGATCCTGGGCGAGCTGGAACGCGCCGGGCTGCTGCACACCGATGTGCCGACCGTGCACGCCCGCACCCTGGGGGAGGCGCTGGCGCAGTGGGACGTGGGGCGGACCAATGACGAGGCGGTGCACCACTTCTACAAGGCGGCCCCCGGCGGGGTGCCGACCCAGGTGGCCTTCAGCCAGAACCGCCGCTGGGAATGCCTGGACCTTGACCGCGAAAACGGCGTGATCCGCAGCGCTCCCCATGCCTTTTCGCAGGACGGTGGCCTTGCCGTGCTCTCGGGCAACCTCGCGCTCGATGGCTGCATCGTCAAGACCGCCGGGGTGGACGAGAGCATCCTGAAATTCGCCGGGCCGGCCAAGGTTTACGAAAGCCAGGATGCCGCCGTCACCGCGATCCTGACCGGCCAGGTGGTGGCCGGCGACGTAGTGGTGATCCGCTATGAAGGGCCGAAGGGCGGGCCGGGGATGCAGGAAATGCTCTACCCGACCAGCTATCTGAAATCGAAGGGGCTGGGTAAGGCCTGTGCCTTGATCACCGACGGGCGCTTTTCGGGCGGGACCAGCGGCCTCTCGATCGGTCACGTCAGCCCCGAGGCGGCCGAGGGCGGGGCGATCGCGCTGGTCCGCGATGGCGACCGGATCGAGATCGACATCCCGGCCCGGCGGATCACGCTGGCGGTGGCCGAGGCCGAGCTGGCGACGCGCCGCACCGAACAGGCGGCCAAGGGCTGGGCCCCGGCCAAGGCCCGCCCGCGCAAGGTTTCGGTGGCGCTGCAGGCCTATGCGGCGATGACCACCAGCGCGGCGCGCGGCGCGGTGCGCGATCTGTCGCGGCTGCGCGGGGCGTGATCCCCGAGCGGCTGCAGGTTGTCGCCCACGCCGCCTGGGCCACGGTGCTCAGCCTGCCGCTGGCCGCCTGCCCGGAAGATCAGCCGCTGGCGCATCACGCCACGCAGGATGTGCCCTGCGCGCTGGATGACGCGCCCGATTTCGACCGCACCTGCCAGCTGGAGCAGGTGGGCGAGATCTGGGTGCTGACCCGGCCCGATGGCGGCTTTGTCCGGCTGAAGCGGGCCGCCGGCGGGGCGGTGACACTGGATGGCTTCCCCCGCGTGGCGGCGCGGCGCCATGCCGCCCGGCTGGAACTGGCGCTGGGGCATGACCGCTATCGCCTGCCGTGGTAGGGCGGGGGCGATGGAGCATAGCCAGATCCTGACCGTGGCGCAGATGCGCATGGCCGAAGACGCCCTGATCGCGGCGGGCGCGACCGTCGAAAGCCTGATGGACCGCGCCGGCAAGGGCGCCGCCGACTGGGTGTGGCGGATCGCCGCCGGGCGCGCGGTGACGGTGCTGGTGGGGCCGGGCAACAATGGCGGCGATGGCTGGGTGCTGGCCGAGGCCTTGCGCGCGCGCGGCTGCCCGGTGGCGGTGGTGATCGCGCATGAACCCCGCACCCCGGCGGCGATCGCGGCGCGGGCGGCCTATCAGGGGGCGGTGCTGGGGCGCGAGGTTGATGCTGCCGGTGATCCGGCTGGCGCGGTGCTGGTCGATTGCCTGTTCGGTTCGGGGCTGGCCCGCCCGCTGGCGGCGGATGATGCCGCGCTGCTCACCCGGCTGGCCGCCAGCCATCCCACCCGGATCGCGGTGGACCTGCCCAGCGGGGTCGATGCCGACAGCGGGGCCATGCTCAACCCCGGCCTGCCCGACTATGCGCTGACCCTGGCGCTGGGCGCATGGAAGGCGGCGCATTACCTGATGCCGGCGGCGGCGCGGATGGGGGCGCTGCGGCTGGTGGATATCGGCTGTGCCGACATGGCGGGCGCGGCGCGGGTGCTGGAACGCCCCGCGCTGGCCCCGCCGCCGGCGGATGCCCACAAGTACCGGCGCGGCCTGCTGGGCATGGTGGCGGGGGCGATGCCGGGGGCGGCGATCCTGGCCGCGCGGGCGGCGCAGGGGGCAGGCGCCGGTTACGTCAAGGTGATCAGCGACGTGGCCATGCGGCTGCCGCCCGAACTGGTCTGGGCCGGGGCCGATACGGTGCACGAGGCGCGGCTGGGCGCGCTGCTGGTCGGGCCGGGGCTGGGCCGCCACGGCCGCGCGCTGGCCACCCTGCGCGAGGTGCTGGGGGCGGAAAAGCCGCTGGTGCTCGATGCCGATGCGCTGATGCTGCTTGACCATGATCTGCTGGGCGCCGGTGCCCACCCGCGGATCGCCACCCCGCACGAGGGCGAGCTGGCCGCGCTGGAGCAGGCCTTTGGCCTCTCGCCCCACGGCAGCAAGGTCGAACGCGCCACGGCGCTGGCCGGCACCAGCGGAATGGTGCTGGTGGCCAAGGGGCCGGATACGGTGATCGCCGCGCCCGATGGCCGGGTGGCCATGGCGCCGCGCGCGCCCAGTTGGCTTTCGGTGGCGGGGACGGGCGACGTGCTGGCCGGCACCATCGCGGCGCGGCTGGCCGCCGGGGTGGAGCCCTTCACCGCCGCTGCCGAGGGGGTGTGGCTGCATGGCGAGGCGGCGCGGCTGGCGCCGGTGCCGTTTACCGCGATGGGGCTGGCCGAAACCATCCCCGCCGCCTATCGCGCCTGCCTGTGAGCGACCCGGTCATCCGCATTGCCGCCAAGGGGGATGGCGTAACCGCCAGCGGCGCCTTTGTCGCCGGCACCGCGCCGGGCGACATTGTCGAGGCCGATGGCAGCATTACGCGCGGAGCGGATCATGTCGTGCCGGCGTGCCGCCATTTCGGAACCTGCGGCGGGTGCCAGTTGCAGCATGTGTCGGAACCGGCGCTGGCGCAGTTCGTGACCGACCGGGTGGTCCATGCCGCCAGGGGGCAGGGGCTGGAGCCGGCACGGGTGGCGCCGGCGCATCTTTCGCCGCCGGGGGCACGGCGGCGGGCCAGCTTGCGGGCGCAGCGGGTCAATGGCCGGGTGGTGCTGGGCTTTGCCGAAGCGGGCTCGCACCGGCTGGTGGACCTTGCCGAATGCCCCGTGCTGGCGCCGCCGCTGGCCGCGCTGATCGCCCCCTTGCGGCACCTGCTGGCGCGGTTCGACGGGCGGCTGGCGGTGGAGCTGGACCTGGCCATGGCCGATCAGGGCGTCGATCTGGCGCTGAAGGGGTTGAGCGTGGAAGGGCTGGGGCCGACCGAGGCCTGCCTTGATTTCGCGCGCGAACAGGGGCTGGCCCGGCTGGCGCTTGACCAGGGGTACGGGCCGGAAGCACTGTGGGAGCCGGAGCCGCTGACGGTGACGCTGGCCGGGGTGGCGGTGCCGCTGCCGCCCGGCGCCTTCCTGCAAGCCACCGCGGATGGCGAGGGCGCGCTGGTGGGCGCGGCGTGTGAATGGCTGGCGGGGGCGCCCACCGTGGCCGATCTGTTCGCCGGGCTGGGCACCTTTGCCTTTGCGCTGGCGGGGCCGGCCAAAGTGCTGGCGGTGGAGGCCGATCAGGCCGCGCACCTCGCCTGCAAGGCGGCGGCGGGGCGGGGGCAGCGGCCGGTTCACGCCCTCCACCGCGACCTGTTCCGCAACCCGTTGTTGCCGCAGGAGCTGAACCGCTTTGCCGCCGTGCTGCTCGACCCGCCGCGCGCCGGGGCGAAGGAACAGGTGGCGCGGCTGGCCGCGAGCGCGGTTGGGCGGGTGGTCTATATCAGCTGCAACCCCGCCAGCTGGGCGCGCGATGCGGCAAGCCTTGTGGCGGCGGGTTACCGGCTGGAGGAATTGCGCCCGGTGGGGCAGTTCCGCTGGTCAAGCCATGTGGAACTGGCGAGTTTGTTTGTGCGGTAGTATTCGGTCGCTTGCTAAGTTCGCCATTTTTTTAGGCGGTACCTGTGGATAGTCGTGCCGCGCCTCACTGGACTTAATATCTGACGATCAATAAACAAAAAGCCCCCCGTGCGGTAGCTCGCTCGGGGGGCTTAGTGTTGTTACAATCCGCGTATGCGGCGGATCGAATTTGCTAGCAGTTCGGTGCTACACCGCTCTGATAGTGGGGTCAACCGTCGTGTACGTTTTCTCATAAGGAAAACGTTATATGCTGTTCCTGATTACCTACGATAACCACCCTCCGCGCAATTACGACGCGCTCTACCACTTGATGAACAGCTGGAGTGCGGTTCGCTTGGCGGAGTCGGTCTGGTTGGCGAATCTCAAGGGGCCCGCTGAGGCGGTCCGCGACTTCGTTCAGTCGACAATGCAGTTTAATGACACCGTTGCGGTAATTGAGATCAAGCCGGGCTCCGGTTGGGCGACGTCGAACGTAAAGCCGGCATCCAACGCGTGGTTGGCTGCCAACATCGCGCCGGCTCAGAAGGCGGCCTAGCGGGTCGCCGGGAAATCCGGCTGAAGACTCTCCTGCCGAGGGACCCCTGTGGTATCTCGGCAGGTTTGTTCGTGTGGCGTTGATTGGGCCCGATCTTGGTTCAGTCGTTGTGCTGCGAGGTATTTCCCCTCACTCCCGCAACCCATTATCCCGCACCCGGATCAGCGGCCCGAGGATGTAATCGAGGATGCTCTGCCGGCCGGCGCGGATGTTGACCGCTGCCGTCATGTCGGGGATCACCGGTTTGCCGGGTCCGAATTTGCTGGTGTCGGCGGCGGCGGGGGAACTGGTAGCGCCCCCGCCGCCTGCCTTAACCCATCAGAACACCGCGATGGCGGCGTGCACCGTCAGCATGATCAGCACGATGCTGGACAGGGCAAACAGCGAAAAGCGCACGATGATCCGGTTGCTGGTCGCCTGGACCAGCGAGTGGAGCACGCGCAGCGCCACATAGGCCCAGCCCAGCGTGGCGTTCATCCCGTCGCCATGGCCGGTCAGCGCCAGCACCAGCGCCACGGCATAGAACACCGTGGGTGCCTCGTGCAGGTGGTTGTAGTTGTGGGCGATCCACTGGACCTTGGCCGGCAGCACCTCGTCCAGGCCCTTGCCGGTGCCGCCCACCATCGTCTTGGCGTCGATCCCCGCCGCGCGCATCGCCGGGATGCGGGTGGCATACATCCACAGCCACATCACCATGGTCAGCCCCGCCAGCACCACCACCGGCTTGAGGATCGCCGCGCCGATCATCATGTGTTGTTCCATTGCCCGTTCTCCCTTGTTCAGGCGTGACCCATGGTGGCCATCACCGCCCGCACCGCCAGCACGGCCAGCGCCAGGCTGGACAGGCCGAACAGGGTGAAGCGGACCGGAATGGTGTTGACCAGCGACTGCCACAGCGAGTGCAGCACCCTGAGGCCGACATAGGCCCAGGCCAGCTTGACATCGAGGTCTGCCGCCCCGGCCAGCGCGAGGATGATCGCGGTGGCGTAGAACAGCGTGGGCTGTTCCATCAGGTGATTGTAATTGTGGCTTTTCCACTGTGCCTTGTCGGGCGCGACCCCGTCGAGGTTGATGCCGCGCCCACCCGGCGGCGACTTGGACAGATCGACCCCCATGGCCTTGAACGCGCCCATCCGCGTCACCACCATCCAGGCCATCACGATCAGCGACCACAGCACCAGCACGGCGGCTGGCGCAAGCATTTGCGACTGCATGATTTGTTCTCCCCCTGCCTTGTCAGGTCAGGGCGGGGAGAGTGACAGGTTGCCCTAGATTGTCAATTGCAACGGATTTGGGTGGGGTGATCGGGGAGTTTTGTTTTGGTGTTCGCGGCTGACGCCGC
>JAFECL010000026.1:0-347 GCA_018242165.1 Pseudomonadota bacterium | reverse complement strand
GGTGGGGAGGCGGGGTGGGAGGTGCCCGGCTGCCCCAATGGGCAGCACCTAAACACAGACTCCTCCCCCCTCAGTCCTTACCCGCCAGCACCTGGGCAAAGGCCGCCGCGTCGGTATTCCCGCCCGACAGCACCACCATGGTCGTCCCATCGGCCCTGACCTTGCCGGCCAGCACCGCCGCCAGCGCCGCCGCGCCGCCGGGTTCGAGCACCAGGTGCAGCCGGGCGAAGGCGAGGCGCTGGGCCGCGCGGACTTCGGCCGGGGTGACCGACAGGCCATAGGCGCAGCGCGCCTTCAGCACCGCGAAATTGATCGGCCAGGTACCCGGGGTCTGCAGCGCGTCGCAG
>JAFECL010000025.1 GCA_018242165.1 Pseudomonadota bacterium | reverse complement strand
GGCGCTGCTGGCGCTGACGGTGCTCGCGCTGTTCGCGCCGTTCTATCTCGCGCTGGTCGATTCCGCGCTGGGCCACTGGAATCCCGATTGGCCCCCGGTGCGGGTGCTGGAACTGGCCCTGCTGGTCGCCACCGTCAAATTCGCCGCCACCTGGCTGCTGCTGCTGTGGCGCCCCTTGCGGCTGGCCCTCACCCCTGCGTGGGTCAAGCGCCACCGCGTCCGCGCCCGGGCGATGGCCGCCTTCCACCTCGCGGTCGATGCCCGCACCCAGGGTTCGACCGGGGTGCTGATCTACCTTTCCCGCGCCGAGCGCCGGGCCGAGATCTTGGCCGAGCGCGGCATTGCCGGCAAGGTCGACCCGCAGGTCTGGGGCGCGGCGATGGTGGCGATGCTGGGCCCGGTCAAGGCCGGGCGGGTGGCCGACGGGCTGGTCGATGCGATCGCCCAGGTCGGCCAGGTGCTGGCGCGCCACTTCCCGGCCAGCGCCAACGATGCCAACGAACTGCCCGACCGCCTGATCGAATGGTGAGTAGCAAACCTTGAGCGACGCCCCGATCCCGCCCGACATGGCCGAACCCGAAGAACTGATGTGGGCCGGCAAATTCATCACCGCCCGGCGGCGCGGGCGGTGGGAATATGTGACCCGCGCGCGCGGCATCCGCGCCGCGGTGATCCTGGCGATCGACGAGCCCAGTGATGGGGCGCCCGATGGCGATCACGTGCTGCTGGTCGAACAGTTCCGCGTGCCGCTGGGCCGCCCCTGCCTCGAACTGCCCGCCGGGCTGATCGGCGACCATGACGGCGTCGCCGGCGAAACCGACCTGACCGCCGCCGCGCGCGAGCTGGAAGAGGAAACCGGCTATGCCGCCGCGCAGTGGCAGGTGGTGGGCCAGTTCTATTCCTCGCCCGGCATGGTCAGCGAGAGCTTCACCCTGCTGAAGGCCACGGGCCTCACCCGCGTCGGCCCCGGCGGCGGGGTGGAGGGCGAGGGGATCGTGGTCCACCGCGTGGCCCTGGCCGAACTCGCCACCTTCGTCGCGGCGGCCCGCGCCCGCGACATCGGGATCGACGTGCGGCTGCTGATCCTGCTGGGCGGCGGGCTGCTGGGCCCTGGGGCCTGATCCGCCTGCCGCTACGGCCTCCGGGCTCGCCCAGCGCACGCTTGCCGTTCACGTAAACCGAGGCCATGGTGGCTCCAAGGGCGCGGATTCGCGCCACCAGACAGGAGCATGACATGGCAGGACGGGTTCAAGGCAAGCTGGCGCTGATCACGGGTGCGGCGCAGGGCTTGGGGGCGGAATTCGCCCGGCTGCTGGCCAGCGAAGGCGCCAAGGTGCTGGTCACCGACATCAACGGCGAGGGCGCGGCGCGCACCGCCGCCGAACTGAACGCCAAACACGGTGCCGGCACCGCCTTTTCGGCCCAGCACGACGTTACGGATGAGGCCGCCTGGATCGCCGTGGTCGAGCAGGCACGGCGCGATCTGGGCGGCCTGTCGGTGCTGGTCAACAATGCCGGGATGGGCACGCGCGGGATGGTCGAGGAGATCGATCTGGCCGACTGGCGCAAGGTCTTCGCGGTCAACATGGATGGCACGTTCCTGGGCTGCAAGCACGCCCTGCCGCTGCTGAAGGAGGCCCCGGCGGCCTCGATCATCAACATCAGCTCGATCGCGGCGATGATCGTCGGGCCGGGGATGTCGGCCTATCACGCGGCCAAGGCGGCGGTCTGGACTTTCACCAAGGCGGTGGCGATCGAATGCGCGCGCAAAACGAAAGTGCGCTGCAACTCGATCCACCCGGCCTGGACCGATACCGCGATCCTCGACGGGCTGGCCCGCCCCGGCGCCAGCCACGAGGAAGTGGTCGACAAGCTGGGCAGCGTCAACCCGATGCGCCGGGTTGGCCAGCCGCACGAGATCGCGCAGGCGGTGCTGTTCCTCGCCAGCGACGAGAGCAGCTACATGACCGGGGCCGAACTGAAGCTCGACGGCGGCCTCTCGGCCACCTGAGCGGGGCGTGCCGGGATGGACTAGTCCATCCCGGCGCGGCCGCCAACACCGCAGACCCAGTCGCGCGCCTGGCGCATCCACTGGGTTTCCTGGCTGAGCAGCGGCTGCCGTTCGCTGACCGCGCGCAGCCGGACAAGTTCGTCGTGGGTAATCTCCTCGTCGAACTCGATCGCGACATGGCGGCCCTGGGCGCGGCGGATTTCGCCGAACACCTCGAAGCTGGGGCCGAACACCACCATTTCCTTGCCGACCACCGCATCGGTCATCGGTTCCTGCATCTCAACCAGCGCCCCATGGCGCGAGATGTTGAGGATGGTGACCTTGCTGGTGCCGTTGCGGGTCACGCCGCTGCCCGCCAGCTGCACGCGCAGCCGGGGCGCCTTGCGCCTGCCTGTCAGGGTGTTTTCCTGTTCGCCCATCAGCCGCGTTCCATGCCGTTTCAGCCGGTGATCCCATCACGGTCGCGCCGGGGCACGATCCGCCTTTTACCTCGCAATTGTAGCCAGACAGGCTGAGCGAAGCATGGACGGCGACTTAGGGAAGTCTACGCGCCCACCGCGCCGCCTTGCGCCGGGGCGATGCGCTGCTAGGCTGGCGCAAACGGGAGAGAAGCGCATGTCCACCACCCCTGCCCGCGCGATCCGGGCACTCGCCGCCGCGTTGCTGGCGCTGGCCGGCCTGGCCACCCCGGCCCGCGCCGAGGATCTGGTGCTGGGCCAGCACGAGGTCGCGGTGCAGACCGGGCTGACCTATGGCACGGGCCGGACCGGGGCCTCCACCCCCACCCCGCAGCAACGCGCGCTGAAGTTCGATCTCTATCGCCCGCTCGATGGCGGCAAGCCGATGGTGGGCCGCCCGGCGGTGATCATGGCCTTCGGCGGCGCCTTCCATCGCGGCACGCGCGGCGCCAGCCGCTTCGAGGAAGATGGCGCCTCGGACAGTTCGATGGCCGACTGGTGCCAGGCGCTGGCCCGCGCCGGCTATGTCTGCCTGGCGATCGACTATCGCCTGATGGGCGAGGATCCCGCGCCCGAGGCGATGCCCGATCCCGCCGGGCTGATGCCGCGCGCCGCGCTCGACGATCCGGTCGCCACCGCGCGGATCGACGTGATCCGCCAGCGGATGGGCCTGCCGCTGCTCGATGCGCGCAGCCGGAGCCAGCTGTGGAACGAACTGTTCGCCGCCAGCGAGGATGTCGGCAAGGCGGTGGCCTATGCCCGCGCCCACGCCGCCGAACTGGGGCTGGACCCGGAGCGGCTGGCGCTGGGCGGCTTTTCGGCAGGGGCCAGCTTGGCGATCAACCTTGCCTATGGCGCCGGGGCGCCTGTGAAGGCCGTGCTGTCGCTGTCAGGCAGCCCGGCGGGCTATGACCTGGGCAAGACGGCCAAGGCGGGGATGCCGCCGGGGCTGTTCTTCATCGGCCAGAGCGATCTGCCCGCGGTGCAGGGCGGCACCCGCGCGGTGGTGGCCATGCTGGGCAAGGCCGGGGTGCCGGCCCGCGCCGCCTGGGTGCCGGGCTTTGGCCACTTCTACCCGATGGGCGCGGTCAGCCTGGGCGCCGACCTGACCCGCGCGCCCGTGCTGGGGCGCAGCCTGACCTTCCTCGAGCAGACGCTCGGCCACTGAGTGCAAGGAGCCGCACGATGAACCTTTCCCGCCCGCTCGCCGCCGCGCTGGCCCTCACCGCCCTGCTGCCCCTGCCCGCCTCGCCCCCGGCAGCTGCTGCCGCCCCGGCCCCGGCGCAGGATCCCGCGCAGCTGCGCCGCATCGCCGCCGAGGCCTATGTCTACCTCTACCCGCTGGTGACGATGGACGTGACCCGCCGCGCGCAGACCGATCGCGCCGGCACCGATCCCGTGCCGGTCAACCGGCTGAAGCACGCCCTCGCCTATCCCGGTGCCGATTTCCGGGTGGTGGTGCGGCCCAATTTCGACACGCTCTACACCACCGCCTGGCTCGATCTGTCGGCCGGCCCGGTCACGATCAGCGTGCCGCCGGCGCATGGCCGCTATTACCTGCTGCAATTCCTCGACATGTGGACCGACAGCTTCGCGCTGCCCGGCAGCCGCACCAGCGGCGACGGCGCGGGGCGGTTCGCGCTGGTTGCCCCCGGCTGGCACGGCGCGCTGCCCAAGGGCGTGACCCGGATCGAGGCGCCCACCAGCCGCGCCTGGCTGATCGGCCGGACCCAGACCAACGGGCCGGCGGACTATGCCGCGGTTCATGCTTTCCAGAACGCGATGCGGATCAGCGGCCCGGCGCTGCGCCCGGCGCATGAAACCGGCCCGGCGCTGGACCTCAAGCGCGCGCCGAAGGAAGTGGTCGATACCATGCCGGCGCTCGATTTCCTCGCCTACGGCAGCATGCTGCTCGGCCAGACCCGGCCCCACGCGACCGACTGGTCGCAGCTCGAACGCATGCGCCGCGCCGGGCTGGGCACGGGCTTCAACCCCGCCCGCCTGTCGCCAGCCGCGCGCGAGGCGCTGGTGGCCGGCATTGCCGATGGCCGCGCGCTGATCCAGGCACGCGAGGCGACGCTGAACCCCGGCGTCAACGGCTGGACCTATGCCACCGACACCATCGGGGCCTATGGCAACCATTACCTCAAGCGCGCGATCATCGCCCGGCGCGGGCTGGGCGCCAACCCGCCCGAAGATGCGGTCTATCTCAGCGCCTATGTCGATGGCGCGGGCCAGCGGCTGGTGGGCAGCAAGGCCTATAGCCTGCACTTCGCCAAGGGCGAGACCCCGCCCGCCGGCGCCTTCTGGTCGGTAACGATGTACGATGCCGAGGGCTTCCCGGTGGCCAACCCGATCAACCGCTTCGCGCTGGGCGACCGCGATCCGCTGGTCCACAACTCCGATGGCAGCCTCGATCTGCTGATCCAGGCGAGTGACCCGGGCGGCGCGCTCAGCGCCAACTGGCTGCCCGCCCCGGCCAGCGGCCCCTTCTCGCTGACGATCCGCATCTACCAGCCGGCCGACCGGGTGCTGGCCCGCCAATGGCTGCCCCCGGCGGTGGTGGCGCGGCCCTGACCGGGCACGGTTGAACCGCTGCACCGATGGCCCCGCCCGCCCCTTTCGAACTTGCCGCCGTGCTGGTCGGCCTGGCCGCCATGGCCGGCTATGCCAACCACCGCCTGCTGCGCCTGCCCCCCGCCGTGGGGCTGACGCTGATCGGGGCCCTGGCGGCGCTGGTGCTGGTGGCCGCCGGGGCGCTGTTTCCCGCCGCCGGGATCATCCGGCTGGCCGAGGCGCTGCTGGCCGGGATCGATTTCCCCACCACGCTGATGAACGGCATGCTGGCCTTCCTGCTGTTTGCCGGGGCGCTGCATGTCGATTGGGCGGCGATCGGGCGGGCCCGGCTGGCCATGGTGCTGCTGGCCACCGCCGGGGTGCTGATCTCCACCGCGCTGGTCGGGCTGGGGCTGGCGGCGCTGGCGCCCTGGCTGGGGCTTGATCTGCCGCTGCCCTGGGCGCTGGTGTTCGGGGCGCTGATTTCACCCACCGATCCGGTGGCGGTGCTGGCGATTGTCCGCCGCGCCGCGGTGCCCCCGGCGCTGCAGGCGCTGCTGGCGGGGGAAAGCCTGTTCAACGATGGCGTGGGGGTGGTGGTGTTCGGCATCCTGCTGGCCATGGCCGTGGCCGGGCACGGCTTCGATCCGCAGGCGGCACTACTGGCCTTCGGGCACGAGGCGCTGGGCGGCGGGCTGTTTGGCCTTGCGGCGGGCTGGCTGGCCTGCCGCGCGATCCGGGGGATCGACCACTATCCGCTCGAGGTGCTGATCACCCTGGCGCTGGTGATGGGCGGCTATGCCCTGGCGGGCCGGCTGGGCCTGTCGGCGCCGGTGGCGATGGCGGCGGCCGGGCTGGTGGTGGGCCAGGGGCTGGCCGGCGCAACCAGCGCCACCACCCGCGACTATCTGCTCAAGTTCTGGGAACTGGTCGACGAACTGCTCAACGCCGTGCTGTTCCTGCTGATCGGGCTGGAAGGGCTGGCACTGGCCGGTCAGCCGCTGTTGCTGCTCGCCTGCCTGCCGCTGGTGCTGCTGGTGCTGGCGGCGCGCTGGGCCTCGGTGGCGCTGCCGCTGCACCTGCTGGCGCGGCGGCTGGCGCTGGGCCCGCTAGCCGTGCCGGCGCTGGTCTGGGGCGGGCTGCGCGGCGGGATCCCGGTGGCGCTGGCGCTGGCCCTGCCCCCCGGCCCCCAGCACGACCCGCTGCTGGCCGCCAGCCTGGTGGTGGTGCTGTTCTCGGTGGTGATCCAGGGTGGCACCATCAGCACGGTGATGGAGCGGCTGGGGCGGCGCAATCAGCCGCCCCGAAACGCTGCGGCCCGCTGATCAGGCGGTGGCAACAGCCCCGGCGGCGCGTGCCCCGCGCCGGCGGCGAGCGACCAGTGCGGCCACGCCCAGCCCCATCAGCCCGACCATCCCGGGTTCCGGCACGGCAACCCCGCCGCTGCTGCCGCCAGCGGGCGTATGGGTATAGCCCGTGGGGTCGATGTTCTTCAGCGTATCGCCCAGCGTCGCGCACGAGGCGCAGCCCGCCGCCGACCACACTGCCCACAGATTGATGTTGTTGCCCATCAGTTCCAGCATCGGCTGGTGCCCGGCGGTGGGGGTGTAGGTTGCCCCGCCATAGCTGAGCGTGGAACCCGGGGTGAGCGAGATGTTGAACATGGCGTTCGGCGCGGCGCCGCCGGTAAAGCCCGAGAAGTTGCCGGTGAAGGCAGCGTTGATCGCCCCGCCGATCACGCTGCCAGTTCCGGCCACCGTGTCGATCGTCAGCGTGGCATCGGTATTCGGCTGGCCCGGCGCGGTGCCCACTCCATAGACGGTGTAGCCCGATCCGCCGGTCAGCTTGTAGCTGTAGATATCGGCATGGGCGGCTTCGGCCAGGCCGAACATCGGGACCAGCGCGGCGGCAAGCAGCGCAAGGCGGGCGGTCTTCATCGATGGGCTCCTTCGCGAAAGGCTTGATCGGATGCGCCAGCCTAAACCCGCCACGGCATAATAATTCGTGAAGGTGGGCAAAAATCGATGTTTAATATTGCGTTAGCGGGCAGCGCCCGGAACCGGGCCGGGCCGGAAAGTGCGCCCGGGACAAGTGCTTAGGTTCCAATCAGCCGTGGGGCCAATCAGGGCGCAGGCCGGGGGATCATGGCGGTTTGCGCGGCACTGAGGCCGAAATTGGCGGCATGGTTGCCTTGTACCCGATCCGCGCCGGCACTGGACAGCACCCCGCGCCGCTGGCAGGACAACACGATGGTTGAGGGACACGACAGTCCGGGGGGCACGGGCGCGGCGCGGCGCAGCTATCGCGTCACCTCGTTCGATGTTGCCGCCGCCGCCGGGGTCAGCCAGTCGACCGTCAGCCGCGCGCTGGCCGGCGATCCGGTGGTCTCCGAAGCCACCCGCGCCCGCGTGGCCGAGGCGGCGCGGCGGCTGAACTACCACGTCGATGAAAACGCCGCGCGCCTGCGCACCGGGCGCACCGGCACCCTGGCGGTGGTGGTGCTGAGCCGCACCGGCGAGAACATCCGCGATTTCAACCCCTTCTACCTCGCCCTGCTGGGCAGCATCTGCGCCGCCGCCTCGCAGCGCGGGCACGAGACGCTGGTCTCGTTCCAGGCCGAGCGGGAACGGCTGTGGGGCCGCTATCAGGAACAGCGCAAGGCCGATGGCCTGATCGTGCTGGGCACCAGCGAAAACCGCGCCGGGTGGGACTATTTCGCCGAGCTGGCCGCCGAGGGCGCGCACATGGTCTGCTGGGGGGTGCCCGGCGGGGTGCGCAGCGACAATGTCGCCGGGGCCGACCTTGCCACCAGCCACCTGATCGCCGCCGGCTGCCGCCGCATTGCCTGCATCGCCAGCGAGACCTCGCCCCAGCGCCAGTTCACCGAACGCTGGCAGGCCCATGCTGCGGCGATGAAGGCACAGGGGCTCCAGCCCCGGCTGGTGCCGATCACCCCCGGTCTGGGCCGCGAGGAACAGGGCCGTGCCGCGATTGCCGCGATGCTGGCGGCCAGCGGCGGCCAGCCCGATTTCGACGGCATCTTCGCCGCCTGCGACGAGATTGCGCTGGGCGCGATCCATGCCCTGGCCGCGGCCGGGATCGCGGTGCCCGGGCAGGTTGGCGTGATCGGCTTCGACGGGATCCGCGCCGGGATCCATTCCAGCCCCCCGCTGTCGACCATCGAACCCGATTTCGCCATCGCCGGCCAGCTGCTGGTCGATCGCCTGCTGGCGCTGATCGCCGGGCAGGATGCCGGCGAGGATCCGCTGGTCCCGGTCCGCCTGGTCCCGCGCGGGTCGACCGCGCGGAACTGAGCCTTGGCCGTGCCCCGCGCCGCGCTGGCCGGGCTGGCCCTGCTGTGCCCCGCCGCCCAAGCCCGCGCCGAGGAACCCCCGGCCAGCGAGATCGTGGTCCACGGCCGCGCACTTCAGCAGATCGGCCTTGCCACCAGCGGCAGCCAGGGCGCGGTAGGCTATGCCGATTTCGCCGATCGCCCGATCGGCCGGGTCGGCGAACTCGCCGAGGAAGTTCCCGGGCTGATCGCCACCCAGCATTCGGGCGAGGGCAAGGCCAACCAGTATTTCCTGCGCGGCTTCAACCTCGATCATGGCACCGATCTGGCCGGCTATCTCGATGGCGTGCCACTGAATCAGCGCAGCCACGCCCATGGCCAGGGCTATCTCGATCTCAATCCGCTGATCCCCGAACTGGTCGAGCGGATCGACTATGCCAAGGGCCCCTACCACGCCGAATATGGCGACTTTGCCTCGGCCGGGGCCATGGCGATCACCACCCGCGGCCGGCTGCCCGCCCCGCTGGCCGAAGTGGCGGGCGGCAGTTTCGGCGCCTGGCGCGGCCTGCTGGCGGGCAGCATGGCGGCCGGTGCGGGCGACCTGCTCGGCGCGCTCGAACTGGCCCGCGCCGACGGCCCCTGGCTGCTGAACGAGCGGCTGACCAAGGCCAACGCGGTGTTGAAGTACAGCACGCCCGACTGGTCGCTGGGCCTGTCGGGCTATCTCAGCCACTGGCAATCGACCGACCAGATCCCCGAACGCGCGGTGCTGGCCGGGGCGATCCCGCTCTACGGCTATGTCGACCCGACCGACGGCGGGCGCAGCGGGCGGCTGGGGCTGGCCCTGAACGCTCATGCCGGCCCGGGCGAGCTGACGCTCTACGCCACCCTGTCGCGGCTGCAGCTGACCCAGAACTTCACCTATTTCCTCGACGATCCGGCCCACGGCGACCAGTTCCGCCAGACCGACCGGCGCGGCACCTTCGGCGGTGCATGGCGTGCCACACTGGGCAGCGGGGCGATGCGCTGGCGGCTGGGGGCCGAGGCGCGGTGGGACCGGATCGGCGCGCTCGGGCTCTATCACACCCAGGCCGGGCAGGTGCTGGCAACGATCCGCGAAGATCGCGTCGACGAAGGCAGCGCGGCGATGCATGCCGAGGGCGAATGGCACCCCCTGCCCCGCCTGCGGCTGGTTGCGGGGCTACGCCTCGATGGCTTCACCTATCGGGTCCGTTCCAGCCTGGCCGCCAATTCGGGCACCGGCAGCGCAGGCCAGCTGGCCCCCAAGCTGGCGCTGGCCTGGCAGCCGGCGGCAGGGGTGGAGCTATATGCCAACTACGGCGAGGGCTACCATTCCAACGATGCGCGCGGCGCAACCATCACTGTGGACCCTGCCACGCTGGCCCCGGCGGAGCGCGTGCCGCTGCTGGCCCGGTCACGCGGGGCCGAGCTGGGCGCACGGGTCGAACGCGGCGCCCTGACTGTCTCGCTGGTCGGCTTCTGGCTCGATCTTGCCTCCGAACTGGTGTTCGAGGGGGATTCGGGCAGCACCTCGGCCAATGCCGCCTCGCGCCGGTTCGGCACCGAGGCCGCGCTGTTCTGGCACCCCCGCCCCGGGCTGACAGTCGATGCGGCGCTGGCCTTCACCCACGCCCGGCTGCGCGGAGTGGCGGCGGGGCAACAGGCCATTCCCAATGCCGTGCCGGTGGTGGCCGGCGGCGGGATCAGTGCCGCGCTGGGCCACGGGCTGACCTTCAGTGCGCGCCTGCGCCATTTCTCCAGCGCCCCGTTGATCGAGGATGCCAGCCAGCGCTCGGCGCCGACCACCCTGGTCAACGCCGGCCTTTACCGGCAGAAGGGGCACCTGCGGCTGGGGCTGGAAGTGCTGAATGTGGCCGACAGTCAGGCCCCCGACATCAGCTATTTCTATGTTTCTCGCCTGCCCGGAGAACCGGCGGGCGGCGTGGCCGGGCGGCATATCCACCCGGTCGAACCGCGCCAGATCCGCCTTTCGCTGCGCTTTGGCGGGTGATGGCTTGATC
>JAFECL010000024.1 GCA_018242165.1 Pseudomonadota bacterium | reverse complement strand
CGGCATCAGCATGCACGACAGCGGCACGGCCAGCTTGTGCCACCACTTGCCCTCCAGCTCGGCGGTGTGGCGCCCGGCGGCGGCGATCGCACTGATCGACTGGTGCAGCTGGATGATATCCTCGGCATCGGCGTTGACCGCGCTGATCGCCACGTCGGCGGGGGTGATCCCGCGCGCCACCAGCTGATCGGGCAGCGGCTGGCTGCGGGTGTCGGCAACGGTGAACTGGCGCGGTGCCGCCAGCCGCCAGCCGGCGCCGGTATAGCTCGCCTCGGCGCTGTGCAGCTCGCGCGTTACCATGCCGGCGGCGTCGCGGCCGTACCAGGTGACCCCTTCCATCCGCATGGCCGCGCCATTGCCGCTAACCGTCTGGGCGAACAGCACGTTGGGCCCATCGGCCAGGTAGATGTTCGAGCGGATCGCACTGCCCCGGGGGATCGGGCCAAAGCCGGCGTCCTGCCATGCCTTCAGCTTCGCCGCGGCGTGGGTCACCACGGTTTCGTTGAAGGTGAAGCTGAGCATGGCCACCACCCCGGCGGCGGCCAGCAGCGGGGAAAGGATCTGGTGCGCCGAGAGGCCCGCCGCGCGCATCGCCACCACTTCCGAATTCTGGTTGAGCGGCCAGAAGGTGCCCAGCGTGCCCAGCAGCACCGAATAGGGCAGGAAGAACGCCGCCAGCTGCGGCGCGCGCAGCGTGACATAGTGCCAGATCTGCGCCTGACCGTTGCCCGGATGGGCCAGGATCTTGCCGCTTTCGCTGAGCAGATCGAGCACCTGCAGCACCAGCACCAGCATCAGCAACATCGCGAAGGTGCGGGTCAGGAACATCCGCGCGAGGTAGAAGGCCAGCGTGCGCGAGGGGAACAGTTCGGTGTTCATGCCGCCAGCCCCAGCCGCCGCGCCAGCCAGCCGCCGATCCGCCGGACCCGCCCGGCGATCCCGGAAGCGAACCGTTCCAGCGCGCCGATCGGCTGGCCACCGGGCACATAGGCGATCCGCCAGTACATCCACAGGATGATCGCCGCGAAGCCGGTGAACGGCCCCCACAGCGCCAGCGCCGGATCGACCCGGCCCAGCGCGGCGACCGACTGCCCGTATTCGTTGACCTTGTGGTAGGCGACCACCATGATCACCGAAACGAACACCCCCAGCATCGAGGTCGAGCGCTTGGGCGGTACGGCCAGCGCCACCGCCAGCAGCGGCAGCAGCAGGATCATCACCACTTCGGCCAGGCGATAGTTCAGGCTGGCACGGACCTGGCTGCGGCTGATCGCCGGGGTCTGGTCGGCCCAGCCGATCCGCAGCAGTTCGGGCAGGAAATATTCGCGCTCACGCCCGCCCCGGTCGCGGAATTTCTCCACCGCCGGCAGGTCGATCGGCAGGTCATGGTTGGAAAAGGCCAGCACCCGGGCGCCGCTGCGGCTGGTATCCTGCACGATCTGCCCGTCGGTCAGCCGCAGGATCACGGTGTCGGGGTTTTCGTGCAGGGCGAGGAAACGGCCTTTCCGCGCCGAGATGGTCAGCACTTCGCCGCCCTTTTCGACCACCCGGGCGAAGATCCCGACCAGCTCGTGGCCATCGTCGCGGCTTTCCTCGATCCGCAGGCTCATCCGGTCCTGCAGGGTGTTGAATTCGCCGACCTTGATCGAGGCGCCCAGCGCGCCCGAGCGCAGCTCGAACTCCAGCTGTTCGTAGTAATAGCGCGACAGCGGCTGGAGATAGCCGACGATCACGAGGTTCAGCCCGGCCAGCGCCAGCGCCAGCAGATAGGGCACCCGCAACAGCCGGGTATAGGAAAGGCCCACCGCCCGCATCACGTCGAGCTCGCTGGTGGTCGCCAGTTTGCGGAAGGCCAGCAGCACCCCCAGCATCAGCCCCAGCGGCACCGCCAGGCTGGCATATTCGGGCAGCAGGTTGGCCAGCATCCGGAACACGACGCTGATCGGCCCGCCTTCCAGCGCGACGAAGTCGAACAGCTTGTGCATCTTGTCGAGCACCAGCAGCGAGGCCGCGATGGCGAAGACCGAGATCATCGGCCCCAGCACCTGGCGAAAGATGTACCGGTCGATGTCGGCGAGGTATTTCACGCAGGCGTGGCTAGGCGTTCAGACCGGCGCGGGCAAGCGCGATCAGGCCTTTTCCAGCGTGCATTGCAGTGGGTGCTGGTTCTGGCGGGCGCAGTCCATCACCTGGTTCACCTTGGTTTCGGCGATCTCGTAGGGGAAGATCCCGCAGACGCCCACGCCCTTCTGGTGAACGTGCAGCATTACCCGGGTTGCCTGCTCGAGGTCCATGTTGAAGAACCGCTTCAGCACCATCACCACGAATTCCATCGGGGTATAGTCGTCGTTCAGCAGCAGCACCTTGAACTGGCTGGGCTTCTTCGGCTTGGCGCGGGTACGCGTGGCAAGGCCAAGCTGGCTGTCGCCATCGCGGCGGCCATCGTCGGGCCCGGCGGCGCGGGGCAGGGGGGCAAGGTGGGCAGGCATCATCGCGCTCGATTATAGGCGAGGGGGGCGGGCCGGGGCAAGCGCCGCCGGTCGGGCCGCGAACGGCTCAGGCGACCCGAAACGAAACGGGCCGGGCAAAAATGCCCGGCCCGTCGTGCGCGGCCCTGGGGGAGAGAGGCGACCCGGGCCGCGGGTCACCCGGTTCAGGCGGCAGCCTTGAACTTTTCGATCGCCACGTTGACGCGGTTCGACACCGGGGTGACGGCATCGGTGGCCAGCTTCAGCACGGCTTCGCTCTGCTTCGAGCCATAGGCGACGGCCTGGTCGAAGTGCTTCTTCACCAGCTCGCCCTGGAGCTTGTAGAAGTCGGCCGGCGACTTGACGGCGGTCAGCGACTTCACGTCGGCAACCAGGGTCTCGTAGGCGCCCTTGCTGTCGGCCAGCAGGGCTTCGCCCATGCCCTTGAGGCCGGTGGCGAGGATCTTGCCGGCTTCGACCAGCGCTTCGGCGTTGCCCTTGGTGAATTCGTTGTAGTCACCGAAAGCGGCGGTGCTCTTGTCGAACGCGGCCTTGGCCTTGTCCTGGGCTTCGGCGATCGCCGACTGGAAGGTGCTGGTGAAATCGGTGGTCTTGGTCATGGCGGTTTCCTTGAGCTTGGCAAAGGCCGAAAGCGGAGCGGTCTTGATGGTCTTGGCAGCCTTGGGGGCGGCGCGCTTGGCGGCCGGCTTGGCCACCTTCGCCTTGGCCACGGTCTTGGCGGGCTTGGCAACCTTGGCCTTGGCGGCCACGGTCTTGGCCTTCGGGGCCTTGGCCGGCTTGGCGGCCTTCGGCGCCGCCTTCACTTCGGCAACCTTGGCTTCGATCTTGGCGGGCTCGGCCTTGGCCGGAGCAGCAGCGGGGGCCTTCACCTGCTCGGCAGCAGCGGCGTAGGCCTTCTCGGCGGGGTTCAGAGCTTCATCAGCCATGATGGGCGTCCTTGCAGCGGTTCGGTGCGGCGGGATGCCGCCTTGCTGCAATGCAACATAGTTATTGCGGGTGCGAAGTCAAGGGGTTTTTGTGCAGTGCAACATAAACTCGCCGCCCGGGTGTGCCGGCGCCGCTCTCAGGCAATCAAGTGCCTGATTATCTTTGCTTTACGTAACGCCCCGGGGCATCCTCGATCACCGGGTCGCCCTTGCCGCCGGGCGCCCGCTTGCCCCGCGCGGGCACCTTGGCTGGGGCCTTGGCACTCAGCCAGGCCAGCCAGTGCGGCCACCAGCTGCCCGGATTTTCCTGCGCTCCGGCGACGAATTCCTCCAGCGAATCGACCCGCGCGGGGTTGGTCCAGTACTGGTACTTGCCGGCCGCCGGCGGGTTGACCACCCCGGCGATGTGCCCCGACCCGGCCAGCAGGAACAGCCATTCGCCCTTCAGGTGCCGGGTGAGGCGCCAGACGCTGGGGGCAGGGGCGATATGATCCTCGCGGCCGGCCTGGATATAGCACGGGGTTTCGATCCGGGTCAGGTCGATGGGGGTGCCATCGGCGCTCAGCGAATCGGGCACCACCAGCCGGTTGTCGCGGTAGAGGTCGCGCAGATAGTCGCCATGCCAACGCGCCGGCAGGTTGGTGACATCGCCGTTCCAGTGCAGCAGGTCGAAGGCCGGATAGTCCTGCCCCAGCAGGTAATGGTTGACCACGTAGTTCCAGATCAGGTCCTGCCCGCGCAGCAGGTTGAAGGTGGCGGCCAGCACCCGTCCGTCGACCACCCCGCCGGCGCCCAGCTGGCTGATCATCGCCAGATGCGGCTCGTCGATGAAGTTCTTCAGTTCGCCCGCCGCCTCGAAATCGACCTGCGCAGTGAAGAAGGTGGCGCTGGCCACCTTGTGCCCTTCGCCGCGCCGCGCCAGCACCGCCAGCGTTGCCGCCAGCGTGGTGCCGGCGACGCAATAGCCGATCGTGTGGACGGCGGGCACCTTCAGCCGGGCGCGCACCGTGTCGATCGCCTCGATCTGGGCGCGGATGTAATCGTCCCAGACCAGATCGGCCATGCTGGCATCGGCCGACTTCCAGCTGACCATGAAGACGGTGATCCCCTGATCGACCGCCCATTTGACGAAGCTTTTCTTCGGCACCAGATCGAGGATGTAGAAGCGGTTGATCCATGGCGGGAAGATCACCAGCGGGGTTTCCAGCACCGTGGGGGTGGCGGGGCTGTACTGGATCAGCTGGTAGAGCGGGGTTTCGGCCACCACCTTGCCCGGGCTGGCGGCCAGGTTCTCGCCCAGGGTGAAGGCGTTGGGGTCGGAATGGGTCAGCTGCCCGCGCCGCAGGTCGCCCAGCAAGTGTTCCAGCCCCTTGATCAGGCTCTCGCCCCGGGTCTCCACCGCCCGCTCGATCACCATCGGGTTGGTCAGCGGCAGGTTCGCCGGGCTCAGCGCCTCGATCAGGGCGCGGGTGGCAAAGCGCAGCTGTTCCTTGCGTTCGCCGTCGACCGTGTCGAGCCGCTCGACCGCGCTGGTCAGCTGTCCGGCCAGCATCAGGTAGGTCTGGCGCAGCAGCGCGAACAAGGGATGGTCCTGCCATTCGGGGGCGGCAAAGCGTCGCGCGATCCCGGCCGGCGCCTCGGCGCTGTCCGGCCCCTGGGCGGCCTGGCCCAGCAGGTTCTGCCATGCGGCCACCCCATCGGCCATGGCCTGCGCCGGATCGGCCGGGGCCAGCGCCGGCAACTGGCGGATCCAGCCATCGAACAGCGACAGCATCCGCCCCGGATCGCGGGCCAGTGCCTCGGCGGCCTGCATCGCCTGCTCGGCCTGGAATTCGGCCCACATCGTCTGCATCCGCGCCGCCACGCCGGCCCAGTGCAGGGCATCGCCGGCGGCGGGCAGGGCGGGCGGTTCAAGATCGGTTGCTCCGGCCAGCCCGGCGCCACCTTCGGCCAGACCGCCCCAGGTTTCGCGCAGCACTTCGGCCATCTGCCCGGCGGCCTGCGCGACCATCCCCGACAGCGCCTCGATCCCTTCCATCGCGGTGCTCTGCTGATCGGCCATGCTCGGATCTCCGTGGTACTGCCCGGCCCAGCATAGGCCGGGGCCGGGCGCGGCTCAATCTTTGATCGGTTCATGCGACCAAAGCATGACACCCGGCCGCAGCTGGCGGCGAAGGTTGCCAGCGCCGGCCATGGCCCCTAGAGCAGGCCCACCGGCAATCCCGCCGCCAACCGGACAAACGAGGTCATGGAAGAAGAGTTCTACCGCATCAAGCGCCTGCCGCCCTACGTCATCGCCGAAGTCAACGGCATGCGGGCAGCAGCACGCGCGGCAGGACGCGACATCATCGACCTGGGGATGGGCAACCCCGATCTGCCGCCGCCGCAGCACGTGATCGACAAGCTGTGCGAAGTGGCCCAGAAGCCCGACGCGCACGGTTATTCGGCCTCCAAGGGCATCCCGGGCGTGCGCAAGGCGCAGGCCAATTACTATGCCCGCCGCTTCGGGGTCGAGCTTGACCCGGAAACCGAAGTGGTGATGACCATGGGCAGCAAGGAGGGCCTTGCCAGCCTGGCCACCGCGATCACCGGCCCGGGCGACGTGGTGCTGGCGCCCAACCCCAGCTATCCGATCCACACCTTCGGCTTCATCATCGCCGGGGCGACGATCCGCTCGGTGCCGACCACGCCCGACGAGGATTACTGGCGCGCGCTCGACCGGGCGATGGCCTTCACCGTGCCGCGCCCGTCGATCCTGATCGTCAACTATCCCAGCAACCCCACCGCCGAAACGGTCGATCTGGCCTTTTACGAACGGCTGGTGGCCTGGGCGAAGGAAAACAAGGTCTGGGTACTGTCGGATCTGGCCTATTCCGAGCTCTATTATGACGGCAACCCGACCCGTTCGATCCTCGAGGTGCCGGGCGCCAAGGATGTCGCGGTGGAATTCACCAGCATGTCGAAGACCTTCAGCATGGCTGGCTGGCGGGTTGGCTTTGCGGTGGGCAACAAGCGGCTGATCGCGGCGCTGACGCGGGTGAAGAGCTATCTCGACTACGGCGCCTTCACCCCGATCCAGGCCGCGACCTGCGCGGCGCTGAACGGCCCGCAGGATATCGTCGAGGCGAACCGCCAGCTCTACCAGAAGCGCCGCGACGTGATGGTCGAAAGCTTCGGCCGCGCCGGGTGGGAGATACCCAGCCCCAAGGCCTCGATGTTCGCCTGGGCCCCGCTGCCGCCCGCGCTGCGCGAGATGGGCAGCCTTGAATTCGCCAAGCAACTGCTCACCCATGCCGAAGTCGCGGTGGCCCCCGGGGTTGGCTATGGCGAGGAGGGCGAAGGCTTCGTCCGAATTGCCATGGTCGAAAACGAGCAGCGGCTGCGCCAGGCGGCGCGCAACATCAAGCGCTATCTGGCCAGCATGGGGATCAATACTCCGGCTGGCAACGCGGCCTGAATTATCCTTTCGTGCCAGTAACCTGAATTCGGTTTGGGCGACTCGGGCGGCTGTGGTTATCTGCCGCCCGGGCCGCAACAAGATGCGTTCGGGGGTGTGCCTTGCGGCGATTTGCCTGGCTGGGGCCGGAGGGGCTTCCCCCCGAGGCGGATTTGCGCGGCTGCGGCTGGGCACTGGTCGCGCCCGAGGCGGCGGATCATCCCGCCGAGGATTGCCTGCTGCTGGCCGATGCCCGCCAGCTCGATCCGCGCCGCTGGCTGACGCTGGTCGATCCGCCCCGCAGCCATCTGCGCCGCCGGGTGCTGTTGCTGGGCATTGCCAACCCGCAGGAGCGGGCCGACCTGCTGCGGATGGGCTTTGGCGATGTGCTGGGCCCGCAGCCGATCCGGGCCGAGATCGCCGCGCGGGCCGCGCGGGTTGCCCAGGCCGTTGCCAGCATCATCCGCCAGCGCCGCTGCGGGGTGCTGCTGCTCGATCTGGTGCGGCGCGACGGTTTCGTCGGTGATGCCCCGTTGCGGCTCAATCCGCGCGAATTCGCGCTGCTGTGGCGGCTGATGGACAGCCCGGGGGTGGCGGTGCCCAAGCGGGTGCTGCTGCGCGATGTCTGGCACTTGCGCTTCCAGCCCGAAACCAACAGCCTGGCGGTCCACGCCAGCCGCGTCAGGGCCAAGCTGGCGCTTGCCGGGCTGGGCGGAATGGTCCAGACCGCAGCCGATGGCGGCTATCTGCTGGCTCCGGCGCAACCCGATTTCGCCGAAAAGCCAGGCTCCGCCGAACAACCCTTGCTGGAGCGTGCCGTATGGAAGACTGTCCTGCCCTGGGAACCGTCGAGCTGAGCCTTGCCGACGGCATCGCCCGGGTGCTGCTCAACCGGCCCGACAAGCTCAACGCGCTCAGCCCCGATCTGTTCGCCGATATCGTCGCGGCAGGGGAATGGCTGGCCACGCGGCACGATGTGCGCGTGGTGGTGCTGGCTGGTGCGGGGCGGGCGTTCTGCGCCGGGCTGGATCTTGCCTCGATGGGGGGCGGGCTCGATCCGCAGCGGATCGTGGCGCGCACCCATGGCAATGCCAACCTGTTCCAGCAGGTGGCGATGGTCTGGCGCAAGCTGCCGGTGCCGGTGATCGCCGCGCTGCACGGGGTGTGCTTTGGCGGCGGGCTGCAGATCGCCAGCGGGGCCGACATTCGCGTTGCCGCGCCTGATACCCGGATGTCGATCATGGAGATGAAGTGGGGCATCGTGCCCGACATGGGCGGCTATGCGCTGTGGCGCGGGCTGGTGCGCGATGATCACCTGCGCGAGCTGACCTACACCTTCCGCGAATTCACCGGGGCCGAGGGCGCCACGCTGGGGCTGGTGACGATGCTCGATGCCGATCCGCTGGCCCGGGCCACGGCGCTGGCCGGCGAAATCGTCCAGCGCAATCCCGAGGCGGTGCGCGCGGCCAAGCGCCTGTTCAACAGCCATCGCGCGCTGGACGAGGACGCGGTGCTGCTGGCGGAATCGGTCGAGCAGGCGGCGCTGCTGGGCACCGCCAACCAGCGCGAGGCGGTGGCCAGCCAGCTGCAGCGCCGCCCGGCCAGCTTCGTCGATCCCGCGTGAATCTGCCCAGCTGGCCCTGCTGGCGACGAATCGCTGTTGCACCGCGCCCGGTCAGCGGTTAGGGGCGCAAGCCTTGCACCACCTGGATGGCCCGATGGCGGAGTGGTGACGCAGCGGACTGCAAATCCGTATACGCCGGTTCGATTCCGGCTCGGGCCTCCATCCACCCTGCAGTGCAAGGGTGCCACTCACGGAATAAGCCGGAAACCGCGCGATTGCGCGGCCTTCGGCGTCTTGCAGGGGCTATCTTGGGTCCCGGATGAGACGGACCATGTCCGCGCGACGGGCTGAAATTCGGGATAGTCTCCAAAACCTATTCAGAAGCAACCGAATGTGCCGAAGCCCGAGGCGCTGCTGAGTTTGCTGCCAAAGGTGGTTGGAGCGCGGCGACGCCTGCCTAAGGGGCAGTCCTCAATGGCGGCTTTCGGGCGGCAGAAACGGGAGAGCCGCCATCCGGATGCGGCTGCAGCTAGGGAATCCTCTCGACCACAGGCAGTGCGTAGCGCCCGTCGAGCGCTTCGGCGCGGGGCAGGTACATTCGGGTGACAAGGTGGAAGGCGCCGGCCGGGACCGGTAGCCAGTTTTCCGTCCCCTCGGGCGGCGGTGTCGCGCTGAGTACGATCTCCAGCGAACCGTCCCGGCCGTAACGCAGCCCCTTGGTCCGATCGCCGATCGCGTAGCGGCGTAGCGGATTCTCGGTCAGCTGCGCGGTCTTCGAATCGTAGGCAGTGATCGACCAGAACGCATTGACCGGTGGCATCGCATCGGCGGCGAAGCGAATCCGGTAGCGGTTCGCCCCGATCAGCATTTGCCCGGAGCTGTCGGCAATCGCTGCGGGATAGATCGATTCCCGGGGTTCGTTGACATAGCCGCCGCGGGCGATCTCGGCGCGCAGCAGGAAGTTGCGGCCGGGATCGGCGATCGCGCTGGAGAGCAGCCAGCCGTTGGTGGTTTGGGTCGGCTTGAAGCCGCGCTGCGAAATCACCTGCGGCCCGATCTTGACCGCGCAGCCGAGGCCCAGTGCCTGTCCGGGGGTGAGCTTGGCAGGATCGAAGCTGGCGTTCGGCCCGAACCCGGCGGCATCGAAACTCGCCATCAGGGCCTCTTCGCCCGGCACCGCGGGCAGCGTCCTGAGCGCGCGGTTGAGCATGACGAAATAGGCGAGGCTGTTGAACGGTTGCAGCGGCGCGGCGTCGGTCACTTCCGGGCCGCGCTCGCCCTTCATCGCCATCGCATGCGACACCCGGATCGCCTCGGCTTCGTCCTTCGGGTCTGCGACCATCACGCGCCCGAGCATCCAGGCGGTATCGGTCGGCAGCGGAAAAGGCGTGTACCCCTTGGGCACCTTGCCGCCGGATGGCCCGACCAGCGCATAACGGGCAGCCTTGCCGCCATTGGTCCGCGTGCCGAGGTGGTGCGGCTTCGAATAGAGATCCATGAAGGCGAGCGTGTAATAGCGCCCAGCCATGTCGGGCACTTCGAGCAGCACCGGTCCTTTCGACAGGTCGATCCAGGCATTGAGATAGAGCGTGTCCGAATTGGCGGCGCGCAGTTCGCCCTGGGTGGCGGGGGTCAGCACCCCGGGATAGACCGCGATGGTGTTGACCGGTGCGGCGACCGGCTGGCCGGGGCGGACCCGGTGTGTTTCGGCATGCTGCTGTTTCAGCATGTCGACGATCGGGTAGCCGTAGATGAAGCCCTGCAGGCCGACTGCCTGGGCCAGCACCGCCTCGGGATCGAGCGCGGCAGCCTGGCATTGCTCGGGGGTGGGCAGCGCCATGGCGCTCGCGGCCAGCAATATCGACATCATTTGCTTCTCCCTTGCCTGATGCGGCTATTCGCCCACCTTCATGCGGTAGCGGATCGGCAAGTGCTTGAGCCCGCCGGTGTGATTGGTCTTGACCCATTCGGGCGCGCCCGCCAGCTCAACATGCTCGACCCGCGCGGTGATCTCGCGCAGCAGCGCCTCTACCTCCATCTCGGCAAGAATTCGGCCAAGGCAGTGATGAGCGCCATAGCCGAAGGCGACATGGCGGTTGGGGCTGCGATCCACCCGGAACCGGTCGGGCTCGGGAAAGGCCTGTTCGTCGCGGTTGCCGGAAAGGTACATCATGCACACGCTTTCGCCGGCCATGATCGACTGCCCGGCCAGCTCAGTATCAACCGCCGCCGTGCGCAGGAAATGACGCACCGGGGTGGCCCAGCGAAAGATTTCCTGCGCGGCAGCCGGGATCAGCGCCGGATCGTTCTTGAGCCGGGCGAACTCTTGCGGATTGCGCGCCAATTGCATCATCCCGACCCCCACCGACGAGCTCGTGGTGTCGTGCCCGGCGGCTGCGAGCAGCATGCCGTAGGATAGCGTGTCCATGTCGGACAGCGGTTCGCCATGCAGGCGGGCATTGGCGACCACAGACATCAGATCGTCGCGCGGCTCCTTGCGCCGCTCGGCGACCACCCCGGCAAGATAGCCGAAGAATTCCATCGCTACCGCTTGCCCATGATCGCCGCTGCGCTGGCGTTCGGGATCCTGGGCGCCGAACAGCTCTTGCGTCAGCCGCAGCACCAGTGGCGCGTCGCTGTCGGGCAGGCCAAGGATCGAGGTGATCATGATCAGCGGATAGGGGACCGCGATTTCCTCGACGAAATCGCACTCTCCCCCCAGCGCCGCGAGCTTGTCGACATATTCGCGCGCCAGTTCGGCCATGCGGGCCCGGAGCTGATTGAGGAAGCGCGAGTTGAACCATGACTGGGTCAGGTTGCGGTGATCGCGGTGATCGGCGCCGTCCATGTCGAGCAGGGTCCGGACCGGGCCGGTGCGCACGCCCCACTGGGCAATGATCGCATCCTCTATGTCGCGCGGGATCAGCGTCTGGCGCGGCCCGGCGAGCCAGGTCTTGCCATCGCGCTCGACCGCCATGATCGCGTCGCGGCGCAGTACGGCCCAGAACGGACGGTAGGGTTCCTGCTCGATCCACACCACCGGCGCGATCGCGCGCAGTTCGGCGCAGCGTCGCGCGACTTCGGCCTCGTCGAGGTAGGCTTCGGGCGAGAAGATATCGATCTGGCTGGTCGGACGGTTCACCTCTGCACTCTCCCATGCCGTCGGTCGTTGCCGGTTTGCGCACCTTCTAGCGCGATCGGTGCGGCGTGGCTTGGCGCGGCGCCCATTTTGGGCGACAACCCCGGCAGGAGGATTGCCGGATGAGCGAAGCCGAACTGCGCCGGAACTTCGGGCAGGTCCACGCCCTGCACGTCGCGGCGCTGACCCGCCACCTGGTCGCGTGTCGCCGCGCCTGCGATGGCGACCTCGATCTGTTCCTGGTGCTCACCATCATCGGAGAGCGCAGCTTTACGCCGCGCAACGCGCCCAGCGGGATGAGCCTCGACGACTTCGCCCAGCGCCCGGTGAGTACCGTGCGGCCTGAGGCGATCAATCTGCAGTCTATCGCCGACTACAGCGGCATCCCGCGCGAATCGGTACGGCGCAAGCTCGCCGCGCTGGTCGAACGCGGCTGGGTCCAGCGGGATGCGCGGGGATATTATGCTGCAACCGACGGGGCAAAAGACAACCTGTCCGATCTGACCAACAGTTCGCTGCGCTATCTGCGCGACATGGCAGCCGCACTGACGACTTTTGCCGTTACATAAGCCCGGGCGTTCGTAGCGGAGCCGCCATTGGCTCGATTGTCCCATTCAGAAGCTGCGCCAGTCCTTCGCCGAAGCAACGCAAGGTACCTGATTGGTGTGGTTGTCTGCGTTGTCGGCGAATGCAATCGGTCGCTCCCAGGCCGCAATCCTCCCCGGCTCCGATTTGCCCATGCCTCCGGAAATGCCATAAGGTGCGGCCTCATCTGGGAAAGGCGGCGCTGGTGATTTTTGTTCGCATCGCAATGTTGGCGGCGTCGCTGGTGCTGCCCGCTTCGGCCTCTGCGCGTGAGCGGGCCGATGTGCTGATCCGTCACGCGACCATTATCGATGTCGAGCATGCCCGGGCCATTCCGGACCAGGCCGTTGCCACGCGCGGCGACACGATTGTCGCGGCTGGTGATGATGCCGTGATCGCAAGGGCGTGGACCGCCCAGCGGCAGGTCGAGGGCAGGGGGCGGTTCCTGATCCCGGGCTTCTGGGACATGCATGTCCATTTCGGCGGTGGCCCGGCCCTTGTCGAAGAGAACAAGGCCCTGCTGCCGCTTTATGTTGCCTATGGCATAACGACGGTTCGCGATGCCTCGGGCGATCTGGCCGACGACGTCCTCAAATGGCGCGGCGAGATTGCGGGCGGCACGCTGTTTGGCCCAACGCTGTTGAGTTCGGGGCCCAAGATCGAGGGCATCAAGCCGATCTGGAAGGGAACCCTCGAAACCGGATCGGAAGCCGATGTCGATGCGGCGGTCGCGAAGCTGATCTCGCTCCAGGTCGATTTCGTCAAGATCACCGACAGCACGCTGAAGCCTGAACTGTTTCTCTATGCGGTGCGCCGTGCCCGCGCCGCAGGTCTGCGGGTTTCCGGGCATATTCCGATGGCGCTTACGGTAGGGCAGGCTGTCGATGCCGGGATCAGCTCCATCGAGCATCTCAGCTATGCCTATGTCGCCGGGGTCAAGGGCGAGGAGCAGATCGCCGCCGATTTCGGGGCCGGACGGATCGCGCGCGCCGAGGCGCAGGCGCGGCTCGATTCGGGTTTTGACGAAGCCACCGCGATGGCGGCCTACCGGCGGCTTCGCACGCAGAATGTGTTCGTCACCCCGACGCTCAATGTCGAGCGGCTGATCGCCTATCTCGATAGCGACGATCATGCGCAGGATCCGTTCCTGGCCTATGTCGGGCCGGGGCTGCGCAAGACCTACCAGTGGCGGGTCGACCGCGCCGCCAAGGCGCGGCCGGATCAGATCGCCACACGCCATCTTGAGTATCAGCGCACCGCCGCCGTTCTGCCCATGCTCGTGAAGGCGGGCGTGACGATCATGGCCGGCACCGATGCGGGATTCCTCAATTCCTACGACTATCCGGGGCTTGGACTGCACCAGGAACTGGCGCTCTATGTGAAAAACGGCCTGACTCCGGCGCAGGCGCTGGCTGCGGCGACGCGCGCCGGACCAGCCTGGTTCGGCAAGCTCGATCGCCACGGATCGGTCGGGATCGGGAAGCAGGCCGACCTGGTGCTGCTCGACCGCAATCCATTGGATGACATTGCCGCGAGCCAGGCAATCAATACCGTCATCCTGCGCGGCAAGGTCGAGGATCGTGCGATGCTGAACCGGTTGCTGGTGGAAGCAAAGGCGAAGGTCGCTCGCTGGAACGCCGAGGTGGCGCGATAAGCGTGCCGGGTAATGGCAAGCCAGGTGGCCAATTGGCAGGCCCAGCGCCAGTGTGCGACCCGCCCGGTCTTTGTGCAGGCCATAACGCTGATTTATGGGTAACACCCACTAATTCAATATCAATCGCATCGCGGATGAGGCGAAAAGGGCGGGCAATCTGGCGTTTGCTGCGTACGATTCAGTTGTCATGGGGGGCTTTATGGGTGGTTTCGGCTGGACTTTGAAACTGGTGTTGCTGGCTGGCACAGCGTCTGCCGCATTGCTTCCGGCTTACGCTTTCGCCCAGACCAAGGCGGCGCCTTCCGATGCGGCAGCCGCGGAAATCGTCGTGGTGGGCAGCCGGATCAACAACTCGAAGATCGCCGGAGCGCTGCCTGTCACGGTTCTCAGCCCGGAGCGGATTGCCGCAACCGGCAGTGTCTCGGGCGACGACCTGTTCCGATCGATCCCGCAGGCGGGTGACGTGCAATTCCAGGAATCGCGCACGACCGGGAACCTCAACGATGCCCGCGGCGACAATGCCTCGATCAACCTGCGCAGTGTCGGCACCGGGTACACTCTGGTGCTGCTGAATGGCCGCCGGATGATCCTCACCCCCGGCACCCAGACCGAGAACTTCGTGCCGGTGCAGACCGCCAACGTCAATTCGCTTCCCACCGGAGCGATCGGCCGGATCGAAGTCCTGCGCGACGGTGCTGCCGCGCTGTATGGCACGGATGCGGTTGCCGGCGTTATCAACGTGGTGATTGACGACAAATACCAGGGCTTTCGCGCCGATGCCCGGTACGGCTTTGCCGATGGCACTTCGGAATCGACCCTTGGCCTGAAGGCCGGGGTGAAGACCGCCAGCGGCGGGCGGTTCACTTTCTTCGGCAGCTATACGCACCGCACTCCGCTGTTCGCCAGCGAGCGCCCCTTCAGTGCCAGCGAGAACCACATGGACGCGCTGGTCGGCACGCCGTGGGAAGGCGACACCAGCTTCGACAACCGCTCGACCTCGTCGCCGTGGGGGGGCTTTGCCACTTTCCCCACTACGCTCGTCAAGCAGGGGGCGGTCACGCTGACCTCGTCCGGGGCATTCCACGTCGAGCCGACTTCGAACACCGCTGGCGGCTGCTCGAGCGCCGTCTATGCCGGCAACCTGTGCCTGAAGAGCGGGGCGGTCACCGGCGCCACCGATCGTGTCCTGCGCTATGACGAAAACCCCGATCGCACGATCCTTGGCGGGCTGGACCGCCTCAACCTGTTCCAGACCTTCAGCCACCCGCTCGGATCGTCCGAGCTGTTCGCCGAGGCTGGCTATTACCACGCCCGCCTGGCCGGGCAGCGCGAACAGTCGGCGCCGATCTCCAGCGCGGTCATCACGGTTCCGTCGACGAACTATTACAACCCCTTCGGCGCGACCACGATCAACGGGGTGGCCAACCCCAACCGCCTGCCCGGGCTGGTCGGCGTGCCCGCCGCGGGCCTGGCCCTGACCATCCGCAACTACCGCCCGGTGGATGCCGGTCCGCGCCCGTTCGTGGTGACCGATGACATGCTCCACGTGCTGCTCGGCTTGCGGGGCAACTGGGGCGGCTTCAAGTGGGAAACCGCGGCCAGCTATTCGTGGGCGCGGACCGACGACAACACCCACAATGCGATCAGCAATACCCTGTTCCAGCAGGCCTTGGCGCGATCGACCCCTGATGCCTACAACCCCTTCAACGGCGGAACCCAGGGCACCTATTCGCTGGGCGACGCCACCGCCAACAGCCAGGCGACGATCAATTCGTTCCTGGTCGATGTTCACCGGATCAGCACCACCTCGCTGGCGATGGGCGATTTCAAGCTGTCGAATTCCCAGCTGTTCAACCTGCCTGCTGGCCCCGTCGGGGTGGCTGCGGGGGTCGAGTATCGCCGCGAGACCTACCAGGACAACCGCGATGCGCGCCTTGATGGCACGATCACCTACACCGACAGCGTGACCGGCATCAAATATGGCACCGACATCATGGGGGCCAGCCCGGCGCCCGACGTTGCCGCCAACCGCAGCGTCGCTTCGGCCTTCGTCGAGCTTGCCGTGCCCATCGTCGGCGAGGGCATGCACGTGCCGCTGATGCGGTCGTTCGACGTGCAGGTTGCCGCGCGCGATGAGAAGTATTCCGACTTCGGCAATGTCCTGAAGCCGAAAGTCGCGGCCGCCTGGACGGTGTTCGATCAGCTGAAGCTGCGTGGCTCGTGGTCGCAAAGCTTCCGTGCGCCGAACCTGGCCCAGTTCTACAGCGCGGGTACGCAGGTTGCGAATACCCGGACCGACTGGGCCGCTTGCCGGCTGAATGTGGTGACCTGTGCGGGCGTCAGCACGCTGGAGGTGCGCTCTGGCAACCAGTCGCTCCAGCCGGAAGATGCCCAGACCCTCTCGGCGGGCGTGGTGTTCCAGCCGACCCGGCGGATGACGCTCACCTTCGATTACTGGGCGCTCAACCAGAACAAGGTGATCGGGCTTCAGGGTGCGCAGAACCAGCTGATCTATGACTATCTGCTGCGCCTGAAGGGCAGCTCGAACCCCAATGTCGTGCGTCTGGCGCCGACCGGCACGCAGGTTGTCGGCGATGTGTCCTTCGTGCAGGACAACTACATGAACCTCGGCCCGCGCTATCTGCGCGGCTACGACATCGCCTTCAACTGGCGGATGCCGGAGACGCCGATCGGCAGCCTGACCCTCGATTTCGCCGCCTCGCGCCTGCTGCGCTACGATCAGTCGCCGTCGGATCTGCAAGCCCAGCTGATCGCCGCCAACAGTGCCGGAACGCTGGGCAGCGGGATTGTCATCACCCAGGCCGGCAGCCAGATCGAGGCCGGTGGCAATCCGAAGTGGCGCATGTCGGGCAACCTTACCTGGAAGGCCGGCAGGTTCAGCGCCGGGGCTCTCGTCTCCTATGTGGGGCCGGTGTTTGACACGGGTACCGCGGTGATCAACGGCCAGTTCTATCGCGTGCCCAGCTACACCACGGTCAACTCCTTCGTGCAGTACCAGATTCCGCGCGGGGACGGGCCGCTTGCCGGGACTCGCTTCATGGTTGGTGCGCGCAACCTGTTCGACAGGCAGGCCCCGCTGACCTCGTCCAACTATGGTTTCAACGGGGCCATGGCGAGTGCGGTGGGTCGCTTCGTGTACTTCCAGCTCTCGAAGGAGTTCTGAGGCCCGGGCCTGGGCGCATACCCGCTGCAACGGTAGGGAGGCGGCTATGCGCCTGAGACAGATCGAGGTCTTTCATGCCGTTTACAGCAGCGGGTCGATCAGTGCCGCCGCGCGTCTCCTGAACGTCTCGCAGCCTGCGGTCAGCAAGGTCTTGCGCCATACCGAGACCCAGCTCGGCTTTACGCTGTTTGATCTGGTGCGCGGCCGGCTGATGGCCACTGATGACGCTCACGCCTTGTTCCGTGAGGTCAGCGAGGTTTACGACCGCGTTGCTTCGCTGCAGCAGGCCGCGCGCAACCTGCGCGGATCGGGCACAGGGCATTTGCGGATCGGGGTCTTGCCCTCGCTTGGGCTGGACCGCATCCCGCAGGCCATTCAAAGATTCAGGCTCCACAATCCGCAAGTCACTTTCGACCTCAGGACGATCCACAACAGCGACTTCCTGCGGGCCCTGTATGAGCGCGAGTGCGACGTGGCTTTCGGCTACGATCCGCTGTCCAAGCCACGCATGACCCTGCAGCAATTGGCCAAGGGCCGCTTGATGGTTCTTGCGCCGCCCGGGGCGTTCGACCCCGCCCGATCCGGGCTGACCGTGGAAGACCTCGCCCCGCACGACCTGATCGGGGTAACCTCCAGCGGCCCAATCGGCACCATCGTGGCCGGTGCGCAGCTTGGCCTGCGCGAGGTTGTGTCGGTCGATACCTATTACGTAGCCGCGGGGCTGGTTCGGCATGGGGTCGGTGTCGCCATTGTCGACGCGTTTACTGCCAGCGCCATGGCCGCAACCGGGGTTGATTGTTTCCCGCTCGTGCCAGCGCTCGAATTCTCGGTCTATGCTGCCTGGCTGGAGGATCGGCCGGTTTCCAAGCTGGCAAACCGGTTCATCGCCGAGGTCCAGGCCACGCTGGTTGAGGCGCTAAGCTTAACCTAGCGCTATGGGGCGTGCCGCTATTTGTCTGCCCGCCGCGCTTGTCTCGCCAGACCATCCACCTAACATGCCGGGCATGCTTTTCCGGCGCAATTCTTCCCTCGGGCGAGGTGCCCGCCGAGCCCCCATCGGCCGGCCGGCACCGCGCAGCGCGATTGTTGTGGGCGCCGGCGTTGTCGGGGTGGCAACGGCCTATGCCCTGGCCCGTCGCGGGGTGGCGGTCACCGTTGTCGATCGTCAGGCCGCACCGGGAAGCGAGGCCTCCTTCGCCAATGGCGCCCAGCTGAGCTACTCCTACAGCGATGCACTGGGCAGTCCTGCGCTGCTGCGGAAGACTGCGGCGGTGCTGCTGGGCGCCGATCCCGCCATCCGGCTGCGCGCGAGCCTCGATCCGGACAGGCTGCACTGGTTGCTCAAGCTGCTGCGCAATGCGACGGGCGGCAGGTTCATGGCGAACACGCTGGAAGGGCTGAAGCTGGGGCTGGAGTCGCGCTTGTCGATGATCGCCCTGCAGCAGGAGCACAGTCTCCAGTTTGACCATGCCGTGCCCGGCAAGCTGCTTATCTATAGCGAGCCGCATGCGCTTGCCGCCGCCCGCGCGATGGTCAGGGCCAAGCAGCGCCTGGGAGTCGAGCAGCACGTGCTCGACGGGCCCGAGGTGATCGGGCTGGAGCCGGCGCTGGCGGGCTATGCCGGCCGGCTGGTTGGCGCGGTCTATTCACCGCAGGACGCCGTCGGGGATCCACATCGCTTTTGCCTGGAGATGGCCCGCCTCCTCCAGCAAGCCTATGGCGCGACAATTCGGCTCAACACCGGGGTTACTGCCGTTGGCGGCGATGGCGCGAGCGGGTGGGTGGAGACGGAGGGGGTGGGCCGGATCAGCGCCGATGAACTTGTCATTTGCGCCGGGATCGGTTCCGCCGCGGTTGGCAGGCAGTTTGGGCTGCGCCATGCGCTGATGCCGATGAAGGGCTATTCCTTCACGGCCCCCCCGGGCGCCACCCGGCTCAAGGTCAGCGTCACCGACGTTGCGAGGAAGATCGTGCTGTGCCCGCTTGGCGGCGGGATCCGCGTTGCCGGCTGGGCGGAGATGGGTTCGATGGATACCACCGTCGATCCCGGGCCGCTGAACTGGCTGCGCGCAGCTGCGCAACAGGTGCTGCCGAACGTCGCGGACTACAGCCGGATTGGCGCGGGGTGGGCAGGCCTCAGGCCAATGTCGCCCAACTCCCTGCCGCGGATCGCGCGCGTGGCACCGAGGGTATCCGTCAATGTCGGGCATGGTATGCTGGGCTGGACCTATGCGATGGGCTCTGCCGAGCGTCTGGCGCGAATGGTGGCCGAAGAGAACGAGGGGTGCTGATGGTGTGGAAGTCTCTGCGAATTGTCGTCTTGTCGATCGGGCTCGCCGCATTCGCCGCGGCACCGGTCAGCGCCCAGAAAAAGCAGCTGCTCGAATATCCCAGTATCCATTCGCCCGTCGTCGGCGAACGGGGGATGGTCGTGTCGCAGAACGCGATCGCCAGCAAGGTCGGCGCCGATATCATTCGGCAGGGCGGCAATGCTGTTGATGCCGCGGTCGCGATGGGGTTCGCTATGGCGGTCAGTCTGCCCCGCGCGGGGAACATCGGCGGCGACGGTTTCATGCTCGTCCATGACGGGGTGAGCGGGCAGGATATCGTGTTCGATTTCCGGTCGGTCGCGCCCCGGGCGGCCACCCTTGCGATGTATGTCGATCAAAAGGGGCAAATGGTCGAGGCGGCCAGCAAGGGCTATCTGGCACCGGCTGTTCCGGGAACGGTTGCCGGCTTGTTCAGGGCCCACCAGCGCTTCGGCAAATTGCCCTGGGCACGGGTCGTTTCGCCGGCGATAGCCCTGGCGCGCGATGGCCTTGTCCTGACACCGGATGAAGCATTCGTGTTCAGTTGGGGGCAGCAACGGCTGTCGACCAGCAAGGCCGCGCGCGAGGCCTACTACAAGCCCGACGGGGCGCTCTACCGCGCCGGCGAAGTGATCCGGCAGCCGGACCTGGCCTGGACCCTGACCCAGATCGCCGAGCACGGGGCTGACGGATTCTACAAGGGGGCGGTGGCCGAGCGCATCGCCGCCGACATGAAGGCGCACGGCGGGATCATCAGCCTTGAGGATCTTGCCGCCTATCGCGTGATGGAGCGGCAACCGCTGCGCGGCACCTATCGCGGGCTCGATATCGTAACCACGCCACCCGCGAGTGCCGGTGGCGCAACGCTGCTCAACATGCTCAACATGCTCGAGCGGTTCGACCTTGCGGCAAGCGGCCCCGGTTCCGCCAGATCCCTGCACCTGATGGCCGAAGCGATGAAGCTGGGCTATGCTGACCGCTATCGCTTCCTGGGGGACACCGATTTCGTGAAGGTGCCCCTGACGGGCTTTACCTCCAAGGGTTACGCGACCGAGCGGGCGCGGCTGATCGACCCTGCGAAGGTGAAGTCGGAAGAGGGCCCGGCCGTTGGCGATCCGTGGCGCTTCGAAAGTCCGTCGACGACCCATTTCTCGGTGGCTGATGCCAACGGGATGGTGGTCTCTACCACCTACACCCTCGGCGCGGACTTCGGTTCGGGTGTGATGGTTGCCAATACCGGCATCCTGCTGAACAACCAGATGGACAACTTCAGCCATTTCGCTGCCGCCAAGGCCCAGGCTGAGGGCAAGCCGATTCCGCCCAATGCGCTGGCCCCCGGCAAGCGGATGCTTTCGACCATGATGCCCACCTTTGTCATGAAGGATGGCAAGGTCTGGTTGGCGACCGGGTCGCCCGGAGGCAGCACGATCATCGACACGGTGCTGCAGGTCATCGTCAACGTCGTTGATTTCAAGCTCAACGTCGAAGAGGCGACGCATCAGCCGCGCATTTTCCAGGATGCGGGTGCCAAGCTTCGGGTCGAGCCCAATTTCAACCCCGATACGGTCCGCCTGCTCAAGGACATGGGGCATCCGATCACCTCGGATGAAACCATGGGCAGCGCCCAGTCGATCATGATCTCGGGCAACCTCTTCCTGGGCGCGGCCGATCCCCGTCGGCCCGGCGCGCTGGCCGTCGCCCCCTGAGCCGAGCGCGACCGCCGGCGGCTTCGCGGCTCAGGCGAGGCAGGCCTTGCCCAACCTCGCGGCAGCCCTGATACTTGCCCTGAAGGCGGCAAGACTGGAGAGAAGCATGACACGATCCGTGGCGCTCCCATTGCTCGCGCTGCTTCTGGGGCTGGGTTGCGGCGGGCCGGCAGGGGCCGATCAGCCCGGTTCTGCGTCCGGCAACAGCTATGACATTCTGATCGCGGGAGGAACGATCTACCCCGGAGATGAGGCGCCCTTTGTCGGGGATCTGGCAATTGCGGGCGATCGGATCGTCTACCTCGGCCCCAAGGCTCCCGGGCATGCCGTGCGATCGATCGATGCCCATGGGCTGGTCGTCGCTCCCGGCTTTATCGATCCCCATACCCATGTTGGCGATGCCCTCGCCTCGGAGAACCCGGTGGCGCGCCTGGTGCTGCCATTCCTTACCCAGGGGGTAACGACGGCGTTCATCGGCGTCGATGGCGGGGGCAGTCCGGAGGTGGCCAAGGTGCTGGGTAATCCTGGCGGATCGGCCTCGCGCCGGGCGCGCGACTATGGCATCAATTTTGCCACCTACATCGGATTTGGCGCGGTTCGAGCCGCAGTCGTGGGGAATTCCGACCGGGCCCCGACCCCAGCCGAGCTGGAGCGGATGGAAGGGCTGGTTGCGAAGGGCATGTGCCAAGGCGCGCTGGGGCTGTCCACGGGCCTGTTCTATGCCCCGCAGAGCTTTGCCAGCCAGGGCGAGGTCGTCGCACTCGCGCAGGTCGCCGGTGACGCCGGGGGCATTTACGATACCCATATGCGTGACGAATCCAGCTATTCGATCGGGCTGCTGGGATCGATCGACGAAACCTTGCGGATCGGGCGTGCCGCCAACATTCCGGTTCATATCGCGCACATCAAGGCCTTGGGGGTTGATGTGCAGGGGATGGCGCCCCGCGTGATTGCGACGATCGAAGCCGCGCGCGCGATTGGGCAAGCGGTTACCGCCGACCAATACCCGTGGGCTGCTTCTGGCACTGGCCTTGCCGCCGCACTCATCCCGCGATGGGCCCAGGATGGCGGCCGTGCGGCAATGCTCCAGCGTTTTCGTGACCCCGCGACGCGGGCCCGCCTGATGCCGGAGATCGGCGAAAATCTGAGGCGCAGGGGAGGGGCCGAAGCCTTGCTGATCACCGGTGGCCCGGATTGGGCAATCGGCAGGTCGCTGGCGGACGTGGCGAAGGGCCGGAACACGGACCCCATCGCCGCCGCGCTGGAATTGCTGGCCGCCGCTGACGCGGAGGTGGCCTCGTTCAATCAGAGCGAAGCCGATATCGCCGCATTCATGCAGCGCGACTGGGTTGTGACCAGCTCCGATGCATCGGCCGGGCATCCGCGCTACTATGCCTCGTTCGCCCGGAAATATGCGACCTATGTCAGGGAGCGAGGCACCCTCGATCTGCGCAACTTCATCGCCTCCAGCACGGCTCGCACTGCCCGCATGTTCAAACTGGCGGCGCGTGGAGAGCTGAAGCCGGGTTTCTTCGCGGATGTCATCGTTTTCGATCCCGACCGTTTCGCCCCGCGTGCCGGCTATGCCCAACCCACCCTTTTCTCGACCGGCATGCGGACCGTAATCGTGAACGGGCAAATCGCCATTGAAGGTGGAGAAGCCACGGGCGTGGCATCGGGGCGCCCCTTGCCACACAGTCCGGCAGGCGCGGCCTGCCGGCCCTGACCCTGCCTGCGCCCCCGGCCAGCCAGGGAGCGGTGCGGTGTTCGCCGTGGCGTCCACACCCTCACCTTTCCGCCGCGCGGCTCAGCCTGCCTCGGCGCCCGGGGTGAAATAGTCCGAGCGGATCACCTCGACATCCGACAGGAAGGTAACGCCGGCGCGTTGCTCGAACATCCGGGCCAGCCCCCGGGCCACTTCGCCGATCGCCGCCGCCCCGGCCACGCCGACGAACATCACCAGCCCGCTGGCATCGTTGAAGATGGTCTTGCCCTGATGAAACCCGCCATGGCCCATCCCGGCAACGTCGCGGATGATGGTCCAGCCGCCTACCCCGGCGGCCTTCAGCAAGTCTTCGACCAGGCCCTGATCGGCGGCGTGGACCACGATCTCGATCTTCTTCAGCCGGTGGGTGGGCAGGCGGATGGGGTCGGTTCCGGTCATCATGCGGTCTCCTGGGTCCAGACGATTTCGTGCGGCAGGGTGCCTTCCGGGGCGGCCTCGCTGTCATCGCGCCAGCGCCGGGCCTGCCCGGTGGCGGGGTCCACCACCACCAGCCGCACCCAGCCCTTGCCGAACAGCTGGCCAAGGATGGGGCTCGCCGCGACCACCCGGGCCACGCGATCAGGCGGGGCCAGCACCACAGTCAGCAACCGCTGCGGCAGGTGGAACGGCGTGCCGGCATCGTCGAACAGCGACTGGCGCGGCAGCCCGATCCGCAGGTCGCCGCCGTTGCCCTGGATCACCCCGATCCCGCCCAGCACGTTCTGGGTGGTCTTGTCGCCAGAACCGTAGGCCTGGTTGTCGAGGGTCGAGAACAGGTACTGGCAGTTGATCCACTGGGCCACCACCATCGGCGCGGTCAGGATCGTGGCCAGCGCGGCACCGTCTGGGTCGGTCTGCCAGTCGTAGCTGTGGAGGAAGGCCCGTCCGGCTAGATCGACGTCGCGGCTCCACCAGCGCGGCCCGACCACGAAGGCGGCATTGCTGGCCAAGCCCCATTCGGGCCGGACCTCGGCCCAGTCGCAGGCCGCGGAGATCAGCGCATCGGGTGTGCGGCCCAGCAGCCTTGCCCGCCGCGCGCGGTTGGTGGCGCCGGCGCGGGCCAGCGCACTTTCCAGCTGGGCCAGATCGGCAAGATGGCTGGAGGGGACGGCATCGCGGTCAAACAGCGTCACCGCATCGGTGGTGGTATTGTGTTCGGCGGCCAGGAACCAGCTTTCGGCTGGCAGGGCAAGCCCCTGAGCCGCCAGCCCCGCACGCACTTCGGGGGTGTTGAGCATCGCCGCCAGCACCCGGGCATTCGCCCCGCCGGGGTGGCCCCCGCAGGCCCCGCAATCGAGCGCGGCGGCATAGGGGTTGTTCACCGCCGCGCCGCCGTGTCCGGTCAGCACCACCAGCCGGGCGGTCTGCGCCGGCAGGCCGGTCAGCCGGAACAAGGTGGCGGCATAGCCGACCTGCTCGGCCAGCGAGAAGGGCGTGCGCGCCGGATCGTGGTGGTGCAGCGCGGGGGCCAGGGCTTCCTCGCGCGGTGGCGCCAGCCGGGCTTGCAGCCGCCGCGCCAGCCGGGGCGCCAGCGTGCGCCCCGCCATCAGCACGGCGGCAAGGGGGCCGGTTGCCTCGGCGGTGGCGAAGGCGGTGGCGGGGCCCTGCTTGGCCGTGGCGAAAAGGCTGGCGGCGTGCCGGCCGGTGGCCTGCGCGGCGGCCAGCCGCGCGGCCTGCGCCTCGTGCCCGGGCAGGGGGGCTTCGGCCAGATCGTGCTGCGGCGCCAGCAGCACCGGCAGCAGTCGCTCGCGATGCGGTGCGCCATCGCGGCGCAGCGCGATCGGCAAGCCGAAGAAGCCGGCGTAGCCCAGCGTTTCATAGGGCCCCTCGGCCTCCAGCGCGCGGCGGAAGGGTTCCGAACGGACATCGATGCAGAACACCAGCTGGGCGGCGGGCCGGCTGGCCTGCGGCGGGGTGATGGCCCGCTCCAACTGCGGGACCAGGCCTTCGAGATAGGTCTGCTCTGCTGCCGCCATGAACAGCTGGCCCAGCGTGGCATCGTCAAGCCTGGCCACCTCCTCGACCATCACCTGCCGGTCCGGCCCCAGCCGGGCCAGATCCAGCCCGCAATGGGCGGCCAGTGCGGCGGGCATGGGGCGGGTATCCGGTGCGGCCGGGGCAGGGCTCAGCACCCCGGCCCGGGCCAGCAGCAGCCACAGTGCCAGCAGGTCGGCCATGGTCGCGGGGGCGCCGGCAGACAGCTCAGGGTCGGCATGTTCGCTGCGCCAGCGGATATGGCCCGCCCAGCCCGGCAGCCGGGCAACCAGCCCGGCCAGCCATTCGCTGATCTCGCCCCCTGGCACATCCAGTACCGCCAGCCCTTCGGCCACGGCGGCCAATGGGTCGCGCGGCACGGCCAGCAACAGTCTGCGCCCTGCCGGGCCGGCCAGCGCGGTGAAGGCCCGGTCGTGCGGCAGCAGGGCCAGCACGGCGCGGTACAGGCCCAGTTCGCGGTGCGGCATCGGCACGGCGGCCTGCCCCCGATCGAAGAAGGCGGCGCACCATTTGGCGATCAGCGCCGCATCGTCGGCCAGCCTGCGGGGCGGCGCTGCGGCGGGCGAGGGCATGGTCAGCAGCCGGGCCAGCAGCAGATCGAGCCGGCTGAGCCCGGCGGCGACCGGGGCGCTGGCGCGATAGATCCCGCCAAGCCTGGTAACCGCCGCGCTGCGCAGTGCGGCCTGATCGACCCGCCCGGCTGCGAGCCAATTGCGCCAATGGTCGAGCGGCAGGGTTGCCGCCGCGCCGAACTGGCGCGCGGCACTTGCCACAGCTTCGGCAAAGGGCAGGTGCTCGAAACCGGCCAGCGGGTTTGTGGCGATCGCGCTGGCCAGTGGCCACAGCGGCGGGACGCGCCGCGCGGCGAGGGCGACCAGCCCGGCCACCTCGGTGCGCGACAGCTGGCGTTCGGGCGCGGTGATCTGAGCCATCATGTTCATCAGGCGTCTCCCTTGGGGGTGGGGGTGCCGGCGTTGAGCAGCCGGACGTAGAGCGCGGCAGGCAGCGGCCCGGGGCGGGCCTGCCACAGCCAGGTGGCGATGAAGCCGACCAGCAGCACCAGCAGCGCCGGGGTGGGCAGTGCCGGCGGCGCCTCGCGGCCGATCAGCGCGCCGGCCAGCACCAGCCCCAGCGCCTGTGCCGCCGCCAGTGCCGCCAGCCCCAGCAGCAGCGGGGCCCGCACCCGCAGCGGCTGGCGGCCCGCCAGGCAGGCGATGGCGGTGTTCAGCATGGTCAGCGCCGCCAGCAGCAGGGGGATCAGCCCGCCGGCGGCGCGTGCCCCGGGCACCAGCAGCAGCGCACCCGCGAAGATCAGCGCCGCGCTGCCCAGCGCCGCGCCGGGCCGGACGGCAAGCGGTGCCCGCCGCACGCCGACCGCCCCGCCCGAGCCGAGAAACAGCCAGGCCTTGAACAGGCCGTGGGCGATGATGTGCCACAGCGCCGCGCCATAGGCGCCCAGCGCGCAGCTGATCACCATGAAGCCCATCTGCGCGACGGTGGAGCCGGCCAGCGCGCGCTTGATGTCGGGCCGCACCAGCATGATCGCGTGGCCCTGCACCACCGCTGCCAGCCCCAGCAGCAGCGCGGCGTGGCGGACCAGCGGGGCACCCTCGAACAGCGGGGCGAAGCGCAGCAGCAGAAAGCCACCGGCATTGACCAGCCCGGCATGCATCAGCGCGGAAACCGGGGTCGGGGCGGTCATCGAGGAGAGCAGCCAGCCGGCGAAGGGCGGCAGGGCGCAGCGTGCCGCTGCCCCGGCCAGCAACAGCAGCGCGGCAAGGGTTGCAACCGGAGCTGGCAGGTTGGCCGTGGCAAGTTCACCGACCTGCAGTGTTCCGGTGCCACCGGCCAGCAGGGCCAGACCGGTGATCAGCGCGGCGTCGCCCAGGGCAAAGGCCAGCCGCGCCCGCCGGGCTGCGGCCCGGGCCTCCGGCCAGCCATGGTCGTGCCCGATCAGCCCCGCCAACAGCTGGCCGCTGGCCACCCAGCCCGCGATGAACAGGGCCAGGTGCCGGGCCGTGACGGTCAGCAGCACCGCGCCGAGCAGCAGGCCAAGCATGATGAAATAGCGCCCCCGGTGCGGATCGGCCCGCAGGTAACGCCGCGAGAAACTGGCCACCACAGCGCCGACGAACAGCGTCAGACTGGCCATGGCCAGCCCCAGCCCGTCCACCTGCCAGCCAGCCAGATGCGCTGCCGCCCCGCCAAGCGGCACAGCGCCGGCACCGGCCCACAGCAGCGCCGCCAGCGTACGGGTCAGGTCAGGGGGGGACGGTTGGTCCGGCATGGGCGTGGCTCCTTTCGCCGCGCCTCTGGCTGTTGCCCATGCATTTGAGAAACGAGTTTATGAAATGCCATCCATTGACAATATCAATGGTCATGGCATTGCGCGGGCCATGCCGGGAACCCGCACTTTCGATCTCGATCTGCTGCGCTGCTTCGTCACCATTGCCGAGACCGGCAGCTTCACCCGTGCTGGCGAGCGGCTGGGCCGGACCCAGTCGACCATCAGCCTGCAGGTTCGCCGGCTGGAGGAGATGCTGGGCCGCGCGGTGTTCGATCGCAGCCCGCGTGCGCTGGCGCTGACGGCGGAGGGCGAGCGGCTGCTGGGCCCGGCGCGCCAGCTGCTGCGGCTGAACGACGCCACCCTGGCGACCATGTTCGAGCCCGAGATGGCCGGCAAGGTGCGGCTGGGCGTGCCCGAGGATTTCGCCACGGCGCATCTGCCCGACGTTCTCGCCGCCTTTGCCAAGGCCCATCCGCTGGTCGAGCTGGAAGTGACCTGCGACCTGACGCTCAACCTGCTGGGCACCTTCCACGCCGGGGGTTTCGATCTGGTGCTGGTCAAGCGCGAACCGTCATCGCCGCTGGAGGGGGTGCGGGTGTGGCGCGAGCCGCTGGTCTGGGTGGCGCGCGATCAGCAGGCGGTGGTCGGGCTCGATCCGGTGCCACTGGTGGTCTCGCCCGAACCCTGCGTCTATCGCAAGCGGGCGATCGATGCGCTGGGCGCCATGGGGCGGCGCTGGCGGATCGCCTATACCTCGACCAGCCTTGCCGGCAGCCAGTCGGCGGTCAACGCCGGGCTGGGGATTACCGTGCTGCCGCGCGAAATGGTGCCGCCCTATCTGGTGGCGATCACCGAGGATGCCGAGCTGCCACCGCTCTACGATACCGAGATCGCGCTGATCGAGGCGCCGGGGCTTTCCTCCACGGCGCACCGGCTGGCGCAGCATATCGTTGCCGCGCTGGAGCGCGGGGCGTGACTGGCGGGCGTCAGCCGCGCCGCCCGATGATCAGCGCATAGGCCAGGATCATTGCGTAGCACGGCGCGGCGACCAGATAGGCCAGCTGCATGCCGGCCCCGCTGCGCGCGATCAGTCCGAACAGCTGCGGGATGATCGCCCCGCCCGAGATCGCCATGATCAGCAGTGCCGAACCGGTGGCGGTAAAGCTGCCCAGGTTCCTCAGGGCCATGGGCCAGACGGCCGGCCAGACCACGGCATTGGCCAGCCCCATGGCGGCGACGAAGAACACCGGATCGGGCAGTGGCGCCAGCCCCAGCCAGCCCCAGACCAGCCGCGAGGCGAGGGTCGAGCCCGGATCGCCCAGCGCCGCGCCCGCCATGCAGGCCAGCCCCAGCAGACCCGATCCCGCCAGCGCCTGCCACGGACGCAGCCAACGCGGGATCAGTACGGCGCCTAGAATATAGCCGGCCACCATGAAGCCCATGGTATAGGCCGTCAGCTTGACGAAGCCCGCGAGGTGCAGGCTCTGCCCGAACAGGCCGATGGTGTCGCCGGCCAGCACTTCGACCCCGACGTAGCCGAACAGCGTGATCACCCCCAGCGTCAGCTGCGGAAAGCGCGACAGGCCCTGGCCAGCGGTGCCATCCGGCGCCGGTTCGGGCTCGATCTCGGGCAGGGGGGCCAACCACAGGAAGGCGACCAGCCCGGCGAGGATCGCCGCCATGGCGAGATAGGGCCCGATCAGCGCCTGCGCCAGCCGCGCCACCTGCGCCGCATCGGGCGTGGCCCTGGCCAGCGTCCTGGCATCGCCCATGCCCGAGGCGACCAGCCCGGCGAAGGCCAGCGGGGCAAGCACGCCAGCCGACTTGTTGATGATCCCCATCATCGCGATGCGCCGCGGCGCGCTGTCGAGCGGGCCGAGCAGGACGATATAGGGGTTCGAGGCGGCCTGCAGCAGGGTCAGCCCGGTGCCGATCACGAACAGTCCGCACAGGAACAGCGGAAAGCTGGCCGCCCAGGCCGCCGGAATGTGCAGCAATGCGCCCAGGGCCATCAGCGCCATGCCCAGCGCCATGCCCAGCCGGTAACCGGTGCGGCGCAGGATCGCCGCCATTGGCAGGGCCGTCACGGTATAGGCGATGTAGAAGGCGAAAGTGACCAGCAGCGCCTGCGCCGCGCTGAGCCGGCAGACGATCTGGAGATAGGGAATCAGCGAGCCGTTGAGCCAGGTGACGAAGCCGAAGACGAAGAACAGCAGGCCGATGATCGCCAGCGGCATGATCCCGCCGCGCCCCGCGCCAGCGCCCGATTGCCCCATGAACTGCACTCCCCCCAAAAGGCCCGGCCTGTGCCGCGTCGGGTGGCATCTATCCGGCAAAGCGCGCTGGCTTCAAAGCTAAATTTCCGTCCGGCCAGGGCCGGCGCGGCGCAGGGCGCGAGGGCTGAGCCCATACCAGCGGCGCACCGCGCGGCTGAGCGCGCTGGTTTCGCAATAGCCGAGGATCTCGGTGATCTCGCCGACCTTCAGCGCGGATTCGCGCAGATAGGTCCGCGCCAGGCTGGCCCGCGTCTGATCGAGCAGCGTGGCAAAGGCGGTGCCTTCGGCGGCGAGGCGGCGCTGGAGGGTACGGCGCGACAGGCGCAGGAGCCGGGCGGCCTGGGCGATATCGGGCGGGGCGAAGGGCAGCATGGCGCGGACCAGCGCCTCGGTTCGCGCCGCCTCCAGCCCGCGTGCCTGCCGCGCCACTGCGCCGAACCGTGCGGCCAGCGGATCGTGCACCGCCGCGTCACCCTCGGCGAGGGGGCGGGCCAGCAGCGCCGCGTCGCACAGCATCGCGTTGCGATCGGCATTGTAGAGCACGCCGGGCCCCAGCACCCGACGATGCCAGCGCGGATCGGCCGGGGCAGCATGGCGCAGCTGCAGGCCCAGGGGCATCCAGCCGGGGGCGTGGCGGCGCAGTTCCGCCAGCATCACCCCGAAGCCCAGTTCGATCACCTGCCGCTGGTCGCGCCCGGCACCGCTGGCCAGTTCGTAGGTCAGCAGCAGGCCATCGGGCGCCGGGGCCAGCGTCACCAGCGTGCCCTGGGTGTGGAGCGGAAAGAACGCCGCCAGGTCGCGCAGCATCCCCCCGACGGTCGGCGCGCTGGCCAGCAGGTCGCGCAACGGGCCGAACAGCGCGAGGCTCTGGCCCAGGCCCAGCCGCAGGCCAAAGCTTTCCTCGCCCAGCCGGGCGGCGGCCAGATCGAGGAACCGGGTCACCGCCTCGACCCGCACGGGCAGGTCGGGCCGGGCCAGCACCCGGGCTGGCAGGCCGGCGGCGCGGGCGAGCGCGGCAAAGCTCCCGCCCAGTTCGGCGACCAGCCCGTCCGCGCCTTCCAGCACCCCGCCACGCACCCATCTGGCCATGGCGCCACGGTGGCATTTTGGCGCGCAAAGTCAACTTTTGCCTGGCGGGCGAGCTATCAAGGTTGCGGGATCATTTGGGAGGATGGGGCAATGAACCTCGCACGCAAGCGGCCGGGCATGGCCGCGCTGGTGGCCGGCACGATGGCCGTGGTGGCCTTGCTGGTCGGTTATCTCGGGCTCAGCGCCTATGGCTATCTGGTGCCGGCGGTGGTGGCGCTGATCTGCGCCGCGCTGGTCTGGCAGGGGCGGCTGGCCGGGCTGGTGCGGGTGATCGCGCTGGTCAGCATGGTCAGCGGCACGCTGCTGGTGCTGGTTCTGGCGCTGGGTGACGGGCTGGGCGACCGCAAGCTCGACATCTCGGCGGTGGCCCTGCTGGTCAACCTCGCCACCGGTGGCCCGGCCACCGCGCTGGTCGCCCCGCTGCTGCTCCTGGGCCTGCGCCCGGGCCGCCCGCTCGCCACCTGGTTCGCCTGAAAGGAGCGCCACGATGCTGCACCGCTTTGCTCCGCTCGCCCTGCTCGCCCTGCCGGCGGTGGCTGATGCCGCCGCCTTCTCCGGCAAGGCCAGCCTGCCCGATGGCCGCCCCGCCTATGGCGCGATGGTCACCGTGTCCGACGCCACCGGCACCATGCGCCAGACGGTCTATGCCGCTGCCGATGGATCCTACGCGATCCGCACCCCCTATGCCGGCAAGCTCAAGCTGCGGGTGCGGATGGCGGGCTTTGCCGATGGCGAAACCACGCGCGAGGCCGGCGCCACCAGCAGCGCGCGGGTCGATCTGGCGCTGGGTCAGTTCGCCAGCCTCGCGGCGATGAACGAGACGCTGTCGGCCTCGGCCTACAACGCCCGGCTGCCCTGGCCCGATGTGCGGCGCGACCGCCCGGCCTTCGTCTCGCAGTGCAATTATTGCCACCAGGTGGGCAATGCCTGGACCCGGGTGCCGCGCGACCATGAACAATGGATCGCCGAGGTGGCCAAGATGGAAAACATGCTGGCCATGCCCAGCAAGGCCGAAGGCGCGACGATTGCCCGGGTGCTGGCCCAGGGCTTCGACGGCAAGCCCTTCGCCGCCAGCCAGTCCTATGGGGCCAGCGCCGAACTGGCCAAGGCCAAGGTGCGCGAATGGCTGGTCGGCGATGGCTACACCTTCATCCACGATGCCGACATCGCCCAGGATGGGCTGCTCTATGGCACCGACGAGGGGCACGACCTGCTGTGGGTGCTGAACCGCGAAACCGGCAAGATCGACAAGTATCCGCTGCCCGACAGCCACCTGCCGCGCGGCGGACTGTTTTCGGGGATGAAGCTGCCGATCGGCCAGTTTACCGGCCAGCACGGCCCGCATTCGATGGCCCAGACCAGCGACGGACGGATCTGGATCACCAATGCCCTATCCAGCACGCTGATGTCGTTCGACCCGAAAACCAAGGCATTCAAGCTTTACCCCGTGGGGCATGACGCGCTCTACCCGCACACCATCCGGGTCGATGCCCACGACGTGGTGTGGTTCACCATCGTTGCCTCGAACCAGATCGGCCGGTTCGACCCCAAGACCGAACAGATGACGGTTCTGCACCTGCCCGCCAACGGCGTGCTGCGCTGGGTGACCGACATGCTGTTCTCCACCCTGATGCGGATCGGCAGCTGGTTCCCGGGCGAGGCGGTGCACCTCAACCTTTCGACCCACCGTTTCTTCGGCACCCGGATCCTCGCCTTCCCCTATGGCATCGACGTCAATCCGGTCGACGGCAGCATCTGGTATGCCAAGCTCTATGCCAGCAAGATCGGGCGGATCGACCCGGTGACCCTGGCGGTGAAGGAATGGGATACCCCGATGCAGGGCCCGCGCCGGCCCCGCTTTGATGCGGCGGGCAAGTTCTGGATCCCGGCCTTCGATGAAGGCGGGCTGATGCGGTTCGACCCGAAGACCGAACGTTTCGCCACCTGGCGGATCCCGGTGGTGGGGCGCAACGAGTACGAGACGCCCTATGCCCTCAATGTCGACAGACGCAGCGGGCAGGTGTGGATGGCGGCCAACAATTCCGACCGGATCATCCGCTTCGATCCCGCCAGCCAGCGCTTCTTCACCTATCCCAGCCCGACACGGGTGACGGTGCTGCGCGATTTCTCGTTCACCAGCGATGGCCAGGTCTGCTCGTCCAGCTCGAACATGCCCGCCGCCGCGATCGAGGACGGGCGTGCCAACTTCGTCTGCATCGAACCCGAAGGCGGTGCTATCGACCGCAAGGCTCTGGGGGGCTAGACCGGGGCGATAACGACGGGAGAGGGGGCCGCGATGGGCTATTGGACGTTCGAACTGGTGCTGGGCCTGCTGCTGCTGGGCTTCGTGATCTGGGCGCGGCACAAGCAGGAGCCGCGCCGCCCGCTGAGCGCCGAGGAGGTCGAGCGCTATTGCGCCAAGGTCGAAGTCGCCTTTCCCGTTCCCGTCGGCACCGACCGGGCGCGGATGGTCGCCCGGCTGCGCGCCTTTGCCGAGGCCGACAATGGCCGCGATTTCTACATGCTCAACCTGCTGCGCTTCCACGCCGCGATGGCCGATGGGCCGGATGCGGCGGCACGCTTTGCCGGCACCCCGCTCGAGGCCAATGCGATCTACGAGGATAATGCCAGGCCGGTGCTGGTCCGCTCGGGCGCATTTCCGATCTTTGCCGGCAAGGTCGCCGGCGCCAACGTGGTGGGCGGCGAGGATCCGGCCGAAGACAATTGGGACCGGGTGCTGGTGGTCCACTACCCCAGCCGCCGCCATTTCCTCAACCTGCTGACCAACGACCAGTACCTGACCAAGGCCGACTTCAAGACCTATGCCATGCATATCGCGCTGGTTCCGGTGCAGCGCCAGCTGGTGATCCCCGATTTCCGCTTCCTGGCCGGTGCGGGCGCGCTGATGGTCTTCCTCGCGGCCGGCTGGGCCCACGCGCTGCTGGCGGGGGCCGGGCAATGAGGGCGGTCGTCTGCCAGAACGCCGAGCTGCGGGTCGAGGTTCTGCCCGAGCCGGAGCCGGGTGCCGGCCATGCCCTGATCAAGGTGCTGCGTTGCGGGATCTGCGGCTCCGACCTCCACATGCGCCACCATTGCGATGCGATGAAGGCGATGAACGCGCGGCTGGGCTACGATCGGCTGCCGGGCGCCGCCGATCCGGTGGTCTTCGGCCACGAGATCTGCGGCGAGGTGCTCGACTATGGCCCGGGCAGCCAGCGGCGGATCAAGCCGGGTACGCGGGTGGTGGCTCCGCCGGCGGTGCGCCACGGCGCCGAGGTCGATCTTGCCGGCCTCTCGCCGCGCACCACCGGTGGCTATGCCGAGCGGATGCTGCTGGACGAGCTGATGCTGATGCCGGTACCGAACGGCCTGTCAGCCGACATGGCCGCGCTGGCCGAGCCGATGGCGGTGGCCTGGCACGCCGTGCGCCGCGCCGAGGTGAAGCGCAAGGACGTGGCGGTGGTGATCGGCTGCGGCCCGGTCGGGCTGGGGGTGATCGCGGTGCTGAAGGCGCGCGGGGTAGGACGGGTGATCGCCGCCGATTTCTCGCCCGGCCGCCGCGCGCTGGCCAAGGCCTGCGGTGCCGACGTGGTGATCGACCCGCGCGAACACTCGCCCTATGCCAGCTGGGAGGAATATGGCTGGCTGACCAGCTTCGACCGGGCCCTGAACATGGTGGTCGAAGTGCGCGAAAAGCTGGGTAAATTGCCGCTGCCGTGGTGGGCGGCATGGCGGCTGGCCGAAGGGCTGGGGGCCATGCCGGCGCGGCCGGTGGTGTTCGAATGCGTCGGCGTGCCGGGCGTGCTGGGCCAGATCATCGCCGGGGCACCGCTGTTCAGCCGGATCGTGGTGGTCGGCGTCTGCATGCAGGAAGACCGGATCGAGCCGGCCATCGCGATCCAGAAAGAGGTCGAGCTGCGCTTCGTCTTCGGCCAGACCCCGCTCGAATATCGCGATGCGCTGCATATGATCGCCGAGGGCAAGCTGAACTGCGCGCCGATGGTGACCGGGGTGGTCGGGCTCGACGGGGTCGAGGGGGCCTTTACCGCGCTGGGCGATGCCGAGGCCCACGCCAAGATCCTGATCGACCCGAGCCAGCCCGGCGCGGCGATCGCGCGACCAGGGGGCTGATTCGATCTTGCGTATCCTGATCGCATTTCAATTACGCGATCATGGATATCACGGGCCATTTTGATCGCAAATATGACGATATAGACTGATTCAATAACGCAATCGTCGGATTGATTGATTTCGATCAATGTCCCGCCGGTGCCGCGCCCGCAGGTTCGCCGCGAACAACCGGGAGAGCGGACGATGCGGGTTGCGGCGTTGAGCTATTCGCTGATCGAGGCCACGGACCTTGCCGCCTGGCGGCGTTTTGGCGAGGATGTCGCCGGCTTTTCCGCGCACCCCCACTCCCATGGCCTGGCCCTGCGGATCGACGAGCGCGCCGGGCGGCTGTTCATCGTGCCCGGCAGCACCGATCGCTATGCCGGCAGCGGCTGGGAAATTGCCAGCGAGGCCGAATTCGCCGCCGCCAAGGCGGAACTCGCCGGCCACGGGGTGGAATGGCACCAGGGCAGCCGCGACGAGATCGCCCTGCGCCACGTCTTCGACATGATCTGGTTCCGCGACCCGGCCGGCAACCGCCACGAACTGGCGCTGGGCTATGTCACAGGCTTCGAGCCGTTCCGTTCGCCCGCCGGGGTGCCGCACTTCGTCACCGGCCCGCTGGGCTTTGGCCACACCGTGCTGCCGGCCCCGAACATCGCCGAATGCCGCAAGTTCATGACCGAAGTGCTGGGCTTCGGCCTTGCCGATATCCTGATCCACCGCCCGATGGGCCCGGGCGGCCCCGCAATGCGGATCGACTTCATGCATTGCGCCAACGGTCGCCACCACAGCCTCGCGCTGTTCGAGGGCGAGGTGCCCTCGGGCTGCGTCCACCTAATGGTCGAGGTGCCCAGCCTGGACGAGGTTGGCCGCGCCTATGACCGCATGCTGGCCAGCGGCGCCCGGCTGATGGCCACGCTGGGCAAGCATACCAACGATCACATGACCAGCTTCTACATGATGACCCCGGGGGGCTTCGCGCTGGAATACGGGTTTGGCGGGCGGACCATCGACTGGGGCCACCACACCCTGTTCGAGAGCACCTCGGTCAGCCTGTGGGGTCACGACTTCAGCGTCGGGTTCGGGGCAGACGAAAAAGCCGCCCGCGCCGCCGCCTGATCACCGCGCAACAGGGAGAGACAAGATGACCGCCGTATCCCCGCTTGAACAACCGCTGGCCCTCGCCCTGGTCGAACGGGCCAGCGCCATGGTGCCCACCCTGCGGGCCCGCGCCGCCGAATGCGACGCCGGCTGCAAGGTGCCCGCCGCGACCATTGCCGATTTCCAGGCGGCGGGCTTCTTCAAGATCCTCCAGCCCAAGCGCTTTGGCGGCTACGAGCTTGATCCGCAGGTGTTCTATGCGGTGCAGATGAAGCTGGCCGAAGGGTGCATGAGCTCGGCCTGGGTGCTCGGCGTGGTCGCCGTGCACAACTGGCAGCTCGCCCTGTTCGACGCCAAGGCGCAGGACGATGTCTGGGGCAAGGATCCGGCAACGCTGATCTCGTCGTCGTACATGCCGCGCGCGCAGGTCACCCCGGTCGAGGGTGGTTACCGGATCAGCGGGCGCTGGGGCTTTTCCTCGGGCGTCGATCATTGCGACTGGGCCTTCCTGGGCGGGCTGGTGCCCGATCCGCATGGCGGCGCCCCCGATTACATGACCTTCCTGGTCCCGCGCGGCGATTTCACCGTTCTGCCGGTGTGGAACACGATCGGCCTGGCCGGCACCGGCAGCCATGATGTCGAGGTGAAGGACGCCTATGTCCCGGCCTATCGCGCCCACCGCTCGAAGGATGGCTTCGCGGCGACCAGCCCGGGCCTGAAGGTCAACGACGCACCGCTCTACAAGCTGCCGTTTGGCCAGGTCTTCGTCCGGGCCGTGTCGTCCTCGTCGATCGGGGCGCTGAAAGGTGCGCTCGATCACTTCGTCGGGGCGGGCGGCCAGCGGGTCAGCAACAACGATTTCTCCAGCGCGGCGAAGGATCCCGATGTCCAGCTGCTGGTGGCTGAAGTGGCTGCGGCGGTCGACGAGATGGCCTGCGTGCTCAACCGCAACTTCGATGTGCTGATGGCCAGGGCCCGCGCCGGCGAGGCGCTGGATATCGATACCCGCCTGCGCTTCCGCTTCCAGTCGGCCGAAGTGTCGGATCGCTGTGCGGCGCTGGTCACCCGGCTGTTCCACTGGGGCGGGGCCGACGGGATCACCCGCACCAGCCCGATCGCCCGCGCCCTGGTCGATATCCATGCCGGGCGCACCCATGTCGCCAACAGCCCGGCGCGGGTGGGGCGCAATGTCGGCGGGGTGATGCTGGGCAACCCCAACACCGACACCTTCATCTGATCGCGCGAACGGGAGAGCGATAATGGCAACAACGGCAGATTACGGGCTGGGCGAAAACGCCTTCCCGCGCGGCTGGTTCATGGTGGCGGCGGCCGAGGATGTGACCCGCAAGCCCGAGCCGGTGCGCTTCTTCGGGCGTGACATGGTGCTCTACCGCGGCGCCAGCGGGCGGGTGGTGCTGCTCGATGCCTATTGCCCGCACATGCGGGTGCACCTGGCGCGCAACACCACCAGCTACATCGTCCGCGACGGCGAGCAGATGGAGGGCGATGCGATCCGCTGCCCCGGCCATGGCTGGCGCTTCACGCCCGAGGGGCAATGCGACGACATCCCCTATTCGACCCGCCCCGATCCGGCCAAGGCGATCCCCAAGGCGGCCTGCGTCAAGTCGCACAAGGTGGTCGAAAAGGCCGGCTGCATCTGGATGTGGCACGATATGGAGGGGGGCGAGCCCGACTTTGACCTGCCGCTGTTCGCCGAGTGGGACATGGAGGACGAAGGCTGGGTGCGCTGGCGGCTTGACCACCTCGGCACCCTGCCGATCCACCCGCAGGAAATCGTCGACAACATGGCCGATGTCGCGCACTTCATCCCGGTTCACGGCAGCCGCGACATCGTCTGGTTCGAGAACGAGTTCGACGGCCACGTGATCCGCCAGCGCTTCGGCGCCGGTCACCGCACCCTGGTCGAAACCAATGCCGATCTGCTGGTTACCGATACCTGGTACACCGGCCCGGGCATCCTGCTTTCGCAGATGGAAGGCCAGCACCCCTCGGTGATCATGATCTGCAATACGCCGGTCGAGGATGGCGAGGTGCGGGTGTGGTATGCGCTGATGGTCAAGATCGGCAATGGTCGCGCCGATGCCGCCGGGGTGTCGATGGCGCGCAGCTATCAGGATGTCGCGCTTGAGGCCTTTGCCCAGGATTTCGAGCTGTGGAAGTTCAAGGAACCTGCGCTCAGCATCCTCCAGGTGCCCGATGATGGGCCGTTCCACAAAGAACGCATCTGGTACCGCCAGTTCTACAACCCGCGCGCCCGGGCGGGCGAGTTCCAGGCCCGGGTCAACGGCATTCATACCAGCATCGACAAGCGCAAGGATCGCCCCGCGCCCAGCGCGGCCGCCTGATCGCCCGCCCCCTGCGATTTGAAGTGGGCGGGGCGGTGCGCGCCTGCTAGGCAGGGGGGATGACGGGGCGGGATCTGAAGGGTTTGCGCGGCTGGCTGGCGCGTGCACCGCGTGGGCAATTCGCCGTTTTTGCCGGGGCGATGGCCTTCGGGGTCTATTTCGCGATGTTCGCCTTCCGCAAACCCTTTGCGGTGGCGGCCTATGCCGGCATGCCGGGGCTGGGCGGGCTGGCCTTCAAGCCCGCGCTGGTGATCGCGCAGGTGCTGGGCTACGGCCTTGCCAAGGCGATCGGGGTCAAGGTGATTGCCGAACTGCCCGCCCGCCGCCGGGTGGCGGGGATCACTGCGCAGATCGCCATGGCCGAAGTGGCGCTGGTGCTGTTCGCCATCCTGCCCGGGCCGTGGAAGGTGGCGGCGCTGCTGCTCAATGGCCTTGCGCTGGGCATGGTCTGGGGCATGGTTTTCGGCTTCGTTGAAGGGCGGCGCGGCTCGGAACTGATCGGGGCGATGCTCTGCGCCTCGTTCGTGCTCTCGTCGGGGGTGATGAAGGCGGTGGGGCAGGGGGTGCTGCTGGCCGGCGCGGCGCCGTTCTGGATGCCGGCGATCACCGGGCTGATCTTCGCGCCCCTGCTGGCGCTGTGCCTTTCCGGCCTTGCTCTGCTGCCCCCGCCGGACGCCGGCGACCGGGCCGAGCGGGTCGAACGCGCGCCGATGGATGGCGCAGCGCGGGCCGCCTTCCTGGCCCGCTATCTACCGGGGCTGGCCGGGCTGGTGGTGGTCTATGTGATGGTCACCGCGCTGCGCGATCTGCGTGACAATTTCGCCGCCGAGATCTGGGCCGAGCTGGGGCGCGGCGGCCAGCCGGCGCTGTTTGCGCTCACCGAACTGCCGATCAGCCTGGTGGTGCTGGGGGCGCTGGCCGCGCTGGGCTGGTTCCGCAGCAACCGTGCCGCCTTCGCCGCCAACCTGGCGCTGGTCGCGCTGGGGCTGGTGCTGGCGGCGCTGGCCTCGGCGGCCTTCACGCTGGGCTGGCTGGGGCCGGTGGCCTGGATGGTGCTGCTGGGGGCGGGGCTCTACCTTGCCTATACCCCGTTCAACGGCATGCTGTTCGACCGGCTGGTCGCCGCCTCGGGCACGGTCGCTACCGCTGGCTTCCTGATCTACGTCGCCGATACCGCCGGCTATGGCGGGACGATCTCGCTGCTGCTGGTGAAGAATTTCGCCGGGCTGAAGCTCGACTGGGTGCGGTTTCTGGCCGAAGCAAGCATGGCGGGCGGGGCGGTGGGGCTGGTGCTGCTGGGCGCGGCAGCGCTGTGGTTTCGCCGCGCCCTGGCCTAATCCTCCGCCCGATCCACCAGCACAGCCACCGCGACGTCCATTGCCACATTGCCGACCGTACGCATCAGATCGGGCAGCATTTCGACCGCCACCAGCAGCGCCAGCGGCCCGATCGGCACCCCCATCGCCAAGGCCACCGGCCCCACCGACGAGACGAAGCTGATCGAGCCGGGCAGCGAGGGCGCGCCGAATTCGGTCAGCGCGGCGACCAGCACGCCGGCGGCGAGGATTCCCGGGGTCAGCGCCACCCCGGTCAGCTTGCCGACGTAGATCGCCACCGCCAGGTTCATCGCGGGGCCGGTGCCGCGAAACAGCGCGACCGACAGCGGCAGGACGAAGTCGGCCACGGTCTGCCGTACCCCAAGCTCGCGACACGAGCCGAGCATCGCCGGCAGGCTGGCCAGCGAGCTCTGGGTCGAGATCGCGACCGCCTCGGCCGGCAGCAAGGCACGGGCCAGCCGGCGCAGCGGCACCCGCCCCAGCGTGACCGCCAGCCCATAGGCGGCCACCAGCACCACCCCGCCGACCCCGCTGACCATGGCGATGTAATGCGCCAGCACCCCGATCGCGCTGGCCCCGGCGCGGGTGGCGAGGCTGAGGCCCAGGGCAAAGACGCCGAGCGGGGCGAGGGCGAGCACCCAGCCGATCATCACCGTCATCGCTGCGCCCAGCGCGTTAAAAAAGCCGGTGAGGGGCGCCTGCTGGGCGGGCGGCAGCTTGCCGATCGCCAGCGCCAGCAGCACGAAGAACGAAACGCAGGGCAGCAGCGCATCATTGGCGGCGGCGCTGACCACGTTGGCCGGCAGGATCGAAAGCAGGAAATCGGCCAGGCCCGGCACGGCGGCGCTGCTCGTCGGGGCCTTCAGCGCCCCCGTCACGCCGCCGGGGATCGGCCAGAGATCGAGCAGCGCGGGCACCGCCAGCGCCGCCATCGCCGCACCGACCAGATAGACCGCCATGATCCAGCCCAGCGTGCGCCGCGCCATCGCCCCGGCGCTGGCGGCGCGCATCGTCTGGGTGATGCCGATCACCAGCACCGCGGCCACCAGCGGCAGGATCGTCATCTGCAGGGCCTTCAGCCACAGCGCACCCAGTGGATCGAGCACTTCGGCCAGCGCACGGATCGCCCCCGCCAGCCCCGGCACCACCGCCGGCAGCAGTCCGGTCAGCAGGCCGGCCGCCAGCCCGCCCAGCGTCCATGCGGCGGGCACCTCGATTGCCGGCAGGGTCGCGGCCTCGCCCTCTGCATCAACCATCGCCGCTGCCGTCTGCTCGCTCATTCGCCCGCCCGTTTAACAGATTTTGACTTGGAGACTTTACCTCGGCGGGCGAACATAGCAATTCGCTTGGCATGGTTGCCCCCGGGGGGCGCGGCCGCGACAGGGAAGGCGAGCATGGCACGAAACTATTTCGGCACCGACGGGATCCGCGGGCTGACCAACGCCGGGGTGATGACCGCCGAGGTGGCGATGAAGGTTGGCCAGGCGGCGGGGATCCGCTTCCTGCGCGGCAAGCACCGCCACCGGGTGGTGATCGGCAAGGATACGCGCCTGTCGGGCTATATGCTGGAAAACGCGCTGGTCGCGGGCTTTACCAGCGTGGGGATGGACGTGGTGCTGCTGGGCCCGATGCCGACCCCGGCGGTGGCGCTGCTGACGCGCGAACTGCGGGCCGATGTGGGCGTGATGATCTCGGCCAGCCACAACCCCTACGAAGACAACGGCATCAAGCTGTTCGGCCCCGACGGCTTCAAGCTTTCGGACGAGGACGAACTGGCGATCGAGGCGATGCTGGGCACGCCCCAGCCGCTCGCCCCCGCCGCCGAGATCGGCCGGGCGCGCCGGATCGACGACGCCCGCGGGCGGTACATCCACGCGGTGAAAAGCTCGTTGGGTGACGACGTGCGGCTCGACGGGCTGAAGATCGTGGTCGATTGTGCCAATGGCGCGGCCTATCAGGTGGCCCCCAGCGCGATGTGGGAACTGGGTGCCGAGGTGCTGACGATCGGCGTTTCCCCCGATGGCAAGAACATCAACGAGCGTTGCGGCAGCACCCACACCGATCTGGTGCGCGAAACCGTGGTTGCTTCGGGCGCCGACATCGGCATCGCGCTGGATGGCGATGCCGACCGGCTGATCGTGATCGACGAAAAGGGCCGGGTGGTCGATGGCGACCAGATCATGGCGCTGATCGGCAGCCAGTGGGCGAAAAGCGGCCAGCTGCGCGGTGGCGGGGTGGTGGCGACGGTGATGTCGAACCTGGGCCTGGAACGGTTCCTGACCAGCGAGGGCCTGCGGCTTGAGCGCTCCAAGGTGGGCGATCGCTATGTGCTCGAACTGATGAAGGCCAAGGGCTGCAACGTTGGCGGTGAACAGTCCGGCCACATGATCCTGCTCGATCACGGGACGACCGGCGATGGCACGGTGGCCGCGCTGCAGGTGCTGGCGGCGCTGGTGAAGGGCGGCAAGCGGGCAAGTGAAACCCTGCACCTGTTCGATCCGGTGCCGCAGCTGCTCAAGAATGTGCGCTTTGCCGGGGGCAAGCCGCTCGAGGATGCGCGGGTGCAGACGGTGATTGCCGAGGCCGAGGCACAGCTTGCCGGGCGCGGCCGGCTGGTGATCCGCCCCAGCGGCACCGAGCCGGTGATCCGGGTGATGGCCGAGGGCGACGACGAGGCTGAAGTGAAAAGCGTGGTCGAGGCGATCTGCAGTGCCGTTGCCGAGGCGGCCGGATAAGAGCATCGCGCCAAAAAGTGGGAACCGGTTTTTGGCTCCTCGGCGATGCGACATAAAGGATTCTGAATGGGCGCGCGAAAACCCTGTTTCGCGCGCCCATTCAGTGGCATGGAGGGCGCATGCTCGACATGCGCCCCGATTGCGAACGCTGCGGCACCGATCTTCCCGCCGAGGAAGCCGGCGCCTTCATCTGCAGCTTTGAGTGCACTTTCTGCGCGGAATGCGCCGAGGAACTTGATGATCGCTGCCCCAATTGCGGCGGCGAACTGATGGACCGGCCGACCCGTGCGCGCCACCATCATGCCAAGCATCCTCCTTCCACGGAGCGGAAGTTCAAGGGGTGAGCAGTACCCCGCGCATCCTGGTGATCGCCGGTTCGGATTCGTCGGGCGGGGCGGGGATCCAGGCCGATATCAAGACCATCACCATGCTGGGCGGCCATGCGATGACCGCGATCACCGCGATTACCGCGCAGAACACCTGTGGCGTGACGGCGGTGGAGGTGCTGTCGCCCGACATGGTCGCGGCGCAGATCGCGGCTTGCCTCTCGGACATCGGCGCCGACGCAGTGAAGATCGGCATGCTGGGCAGCGCGGCGGTGGCGCACCGGGTGGCCGACCTGCTGGAGAGTGCGAACCTGCCGGTGGTGTTCGACCCGGTGATGGTCGCGACCAGCGGGGCCACGCTGGCCGATCCGGCCACGATCACGGCATTCGGGCGACTGATGGCGCTGGCCACCCTGGTCACCCCCAACCTGCCCGAGCTTGCCTCGCTGGGCGGCGAAGCGGCGGTGCTGGCCACGGCGCGGCACCTGCTGGTCAAAGGCGGGCACGGTGACGGCGCGACGGTGGTCGACCGGCTGGTGGGGTGCGAGGGCGAGCTGGCGCGCTGGGAAAGTCCGCGCCTTGCCACCCGCCACACCCATGGCACCGGCTGTACGCTGGCCAGTGCGATTGCCTGCGGGCTGGGCGCCGGGCTGGAACTGGCGCCGGCGATCGAACGGGCCCGCTCCTTCGTCTGGCTGGCGCTGAAGGATGCCCCGGGGTTGGGGCAGGGGGCTGGGCCACTGGGCCAGCAAAACGTGCGGCTCGATGCCCAGGCGGGGCCATGCCTCAACCAGGTCACCCTGCCGGCACGCGATCTGGCGGTGTCGGTTGCTTTTTATCGGGAGCTGGGACTGACCTTGCGCGTGCTGAGCGAGGGCAACGGTTATGCCCGCTTTGCCTGCCCCGGCGGGGCAACCCTGTCGCTCGATTGCGCGGCGCAGGGCCCAGCCGCGGCGGTGTTTTTCGAATGCGCCGATCTCGATCAGCGGGTGGCCGCCCTGCGCGCGGACGGCTTCGCCATCGAGGCTCCGGCCGACCAGCCGTGGTTGTGGCGCGAGGCCTGGCTGCACGATCCGGCGGGCAACCGGTTGTGCCTCTACCGTGCCGGGGTCAACCGCCGCTGGCCCCCGTGGGCGCTCGACGAAGGAGAGAACAACGATGGCTAGCCAACCTGCCGCGCGGATCAGCCTGGCCCCGGACGGGATCGACCGGGCGATCGGGCTGGGCGCCGTGCTGCTGCTGGGCGCTACCCTGACGGCGCTGGCACGCGGGCAGCAGCAATGGGGGCAGGTGCCGCCGCTGGTCTGGGGCCATCTGGGCAGCGCGGTGCTGGCCATGGGGCTGACCCCGGTGATGCTGTGGCGCCGGCG
>JAFECL010000023.1:204-13696 GCA_018242165.1 Pseudomonadota bacterium | reverse complement strand
ATCGAGCACCTTGCCCTTGTTGGCAGGATCGGCGCGGAAGCGGGTCAGCTGCCAGTCACCCAGGGTTTCGAACACCATCCCCAGCAGCCACAGCGCCGCGCCGGCCACGGCCAGCGGGCCGGCCGGCTGCCCCCCCGCCAGCACCCCCAACTGCGCCGGCAGGCAGGTGACATAGAGCAGCACCGCCTGCGGCAGGAACACCCGGGTCAGCGCCTTGCGGCCATAGCGGCCCTGTTCGCGCGCCTTGCCCAGCATCCTGGCATAGCGCGGATCCTCGCCATGGGCGCGCCAGCGGGTGTAGAGGTGGGCGGCCAGCCGGATGCCCCAGATCGCCGCCATCAGCATGATCGCCCAGCCGCGCCCGTCGGGCCGCCCGGCCTGCACCCAGGTGACCACGGCGAGCACCGCCATGCCCCCGCCCCACACCGCATCGATGAACGAGACATCGCCGATCCGCGCCGCCACCCCGGCCAGCAGCACCATCAGCAGCAGGATCGCCACGGCATTGATCGCGAGGGCAGCAAGCATCGGTCAGTCCTTCCCCAGAATCCATTCCAGCGTGCCCAGCCCCGCGCGCGGGTGAAGCGGCACCTTGTCGGCATAGAATTCGGCCACCTTGACCATATCGGCGGCATAGTCGCCGGTGGGCATGAAGCTGTAGCCCAGCCCGGCGCGGCGCTTCGGATAATCGAGATAGCCGCAGATGATCGGCACCCCCGCCCCCAGCGCGATCTGGTAGAACCCGGTGCGCCAGCGCGGCACCCCGCGGCGGGTGCCCTCGGGCGCGACCACCAGGATGAATTCATCGGGGTGGGCGGCGAAGGCATCGATCATCTGGGCGACATAGTCGTGCTTTTCCGAGCGGATCACCGGCACCCCGCCCATGTCGTACATGAACCGGCGCAGCGGGCCGCGGAACAGGCTGTGCTTGCCCATGAAGCGCGGGCGCAGGCCCAGTTCGTGGATGATCCCGATGAAGTTGACGAAATCCCAGTTCGAGGTGTGCGGCGCGCCGATCACCACCGCGCGGCGCGCCGTGGGTGGCGCACAGCCGGCCTGCCAGCCCTTAAGCCGGTAAAGGGTGATCAGCACCCAGCGCACCAGGCGCGAGAACCAACCCGGCCGCGCGCCGCCTTCCCCCGTCATGGCTTGTCGAACCCTATCCCCGCTGGCCAGTCGGCGCCGGCCAGTCCCATCACGCGGAACAGGGTGCCCATCTGATCGGGGGCGGTCAAGCGCTGGTGTGCCTCTGCCAACAGCTCTGCCCGATCGGGCAGGGCGCGGGCCAGTGCCGAGGCGCGGGCGGCGATGCCCATGGCCCCCAGAAAGGCCCCCTGCCCCATGGTGCCCAGATGCCGCGCGCCGCCGGCCCGCGCCACGCCGGCCAGCGTGGCGAAATCGACCAGCGCGGTCAGATCGGCAGCGCCCGGATCGGCCAGCGGATCGACCTTGCGGTGCCCCTGCACCGCCTGCAGGCTGGAGCCGGTGGCCGGCTGGTCATAGCCATAGTCGATCAGCAGCGCCGCGCCGCCCTGCCGGGCCAGCCGCCCGGCGATCTCGGCCACCACGGCGGCGGCACCGGGGCAGGTCTCGATGATCGTGCCGGGCGGGGCATCGGCCCAGCGTGCCGGCACGGCGGCGTCCATCGGCCGGTCGCCCGCCACGGCAACGAAGCGCTCGCCCTCCAGCCCCACCATCCGTTCGCGCCAGCCATGTTCGGCGCGCACCAGCTGGCGCACCGGCAGGGCATCGAGGAATTCGTTCGCCACCAGCAGCAGCGGGCGATCCTGCGGCACGGTAGCAAGGGTGTCGTGCCATTGCGCCGCCGGCACCCGTTCGCGCTGGGCGGCGATCAGCACCGGCGAGCTTTCGACAAGGTGCACCTGCGGGGTGCAGCCGAATCGCGCCATCGCCCGCAAGGCATCGGCGGCCAGCGTACCGCGCCCCGGGCCGGGCTCGACATAGATCGCATCCGCCGGGCGCCCGGCGCCATCCCACATCGCCGCCAGCCACAGCCCGATCATCTCGCCGAACATCTGGCTGATCTCGGGCGCGGTGATGAAGTCGCCGGTCACCCCCAGCGGGTCGCGGGTGGTGTAATAGGCCATGTTCGCCTCGGCCATGAAGGCCTGCACGGTGACCGGCCCGGTGGCGCGGATCAGCCGGCGAAGGCGCGGGGCAATGCTCACCCCCGGCTTACCCGCGCGCGGTGGCCTGCCCCAGCGGCGAGCGGACCATGCCCCGCACCACGAAGAACAGCCCCACCGCAATCATCGGCAGGCACAGCCACTGGCCCATCGACAGGTGGGTGGCGCGGGTGAATTCCTCAAGCTGGGCGTCGGGCTCGCGGTAGTATTCGACCACGAAGCGCGCCAGGCCATAGCCCAGCGGGAAACACCCCGCCAGCAGCCCGGGGCGGAAGCGCAGCGCGGTTTTCCAGAACAGCGGGATCAGCACCATGGCCAGCACCAGCCCTTCCAGCAGCGCCTCGTAAAGCTGGCTGGGGTGGCGCGGCATGGCGCCGGCGCCGGGGAAGATCATCGCCCAGGGCACGTCGGGCCCGGCCTCGCGCCCCCACAGCTCGCCATTGATGAAGTTGGCGATCCGCCCGAACAGCAACCCCAGCGGAGCGCAGGGCGAGATATAGTCGCCCACCCGCAGGAAGTTCAGCCCATTGCGCCAGCACACCCAGGCAATCGCGGCGACCACGCCAAGGAAGCCGCCGTGGAAGCTCATCCCCCCGTCCCACAGCCGCAGCAGATCCCAGCTGACCGTTTCGGTGGGGGTGAAATGGGTGAACAGGCTGGGGATCCCGGTGCCGCCGCCGGTATAGACCAGCGCATAGCCCAGCCGCCCGCCGGCGATGATCCCCACGGTGCACCAGAAGAACAGGTCATCGACATGGCGCTGGGCCAGCGGCGCGCCGGGCAGCCGCACCATCCGCGACAGGTGCCAGTAGGCGAAGAGGATCCCGGCCAGATAGGCCAGCGAATAATAGCGCAGCATGAAGGGGCCGATGGCAATCCCGCGCCGCAGCCCCAGATCGGCCCAGACGATCGGCTGATGCGCCGCATGGGTGGCCGGCAGCGCCGCCGCATCAAGGGCAAGCTGGGCTAGTGACAGCAGCACGACGACCTCCTACAAGTTGGCGATCACGGCATAAAGCCGGTGCCACCCCGGGCTCATAAGGGCCTTGGGGCGGTGTGGGAAGGGCCATGTCGCCCCGCCGCGCGGCGGGTGCGGCAGGACGGATGGAGGTGGATGGATGCCGAGTGAACTCGATCTCAAGCAGCGGGGACTGACCGCGCAGCTGACCGCGCCCGGCGCCCCGCTGGCGCTGGGAACCGCGCGGCGCCACGGGGTCGAGCTGCCGACATTCGGCACGGTGCCGCCCTCGATCCCCGCCTATGTCGAACTCTATTGCACCCAGCATGGCGATGCGACCTTCCTGGTCGATGGCGACCTGCGGCTGACCTTTGCCGAAACGCTGGCGCTGGCGCGGCGGATGGCGCGCGGGCTGATCACCCGCCACGGGGTGACGAAGGGCGACCACGTCGGCATCGCCGCGCGCAATTCGATCAACTACATCATCGCCTACCTGGGCGTGCTGTTCGCCGGCGGCTGCGTCACCATGCTCAACGGCTGGTGGACCAGCGAGGAACTGGTCGACGGGATCGATCTGGCGGAGTGCAAGCTGGTGCTGGCCGATCCGCAGCGGGCCGAGCGGCTGGGCGACCTGAACCACCACGCCCGCGTCGCCGCCTTCGACCACGGCGCGCCCGAGGCCGGGCTGGCCGGTTTCCTGGCGGGGGCCGACGATGCCACCCCGCTGCCCGAACTGGCGCCCGAGGATTCGGCGACGATCATGTTCACCTCGGGCTCGACCGGGCAATCGAAGGCGGCGCTGTCGGATCACCTTGGCGTGGTCCAGGCCACCGCCAGCTTCGCCTGCCAGACGATGGTTGCGCTGATGCTGATGCAGGCCGATGGCAAGTCGCCCCAGTACCAGCCCTGTTCGCTCGTCTGCGTGCCGCTGTTCCACGTCACCGCCGAAGTGCCGCTGTTCCTGCAAAGCTTCGTGATGGGCCGCAAGCTGGTGCTGATGCCCAAGTGGGACGCCAAAGAGGCGATGCGGCTGATCGAGGCTGAACGCGCCACCTATTTCGTCGGTGTGCCGCTGATGAGCTTTGAACTGGCCACCCACCCCGAACGGACCCAGTTCGATCTGTCCAGCTGCATGCATTATGCCGCCGGCGGGGCGCCGCGCCCGGTCAGCCATGTGAAGGCGATCCGCGAGGCCTTCCCGAACTCGTACCCGGTGCTTGGCTATGGCCTGACCGAGACCAACGGGGTGGGCTGCGGCAACGTCAACGAGAACTATCTGGCCAAGCCCGGCAGCACCGGCCCGGCCACCCCGCCGCTGGTCGATCTGGCAATCCTGGATGATGCCGGCCAGCCGGTGGCGCAGGGCGTGGCGGGCGAGGTGGCGATCCGCACCGTCTGCAATATCAAGGAATATTACCGCAACCCCGAGGCGACCGCCGCCGCCTTCAACGCGCAGGGCTATTTCCTGACCGGCGACCTCGGCTACCTCGACGAGGACGGCTATCTGTTCATCGTCGACCGCAAGAAGGAAATCGTCATCCGCGGCGGCGAGAACATCGCCTGCGCCGAGGTCGAGGCGGCGATCTACGCCCACCCCGACGTGGCCGAGGCCTGTGTCTTCGGCCTGCCGCACCAGCGGTTCGGCGAAGTTCCGGTGGCGGTCTATGTCCCGGTCGAGGGCAAGGAACTGGGCGAGGAGGCGCTGCGCGACTATCTCAAGGCGCATATCGCCGCCTTCAAGATCCCCGCCAAGATGTGGGTCTATACCGGCCACCTGCCGCGCCTCGGCACCGAAAAGGTTGACCGTCGGGCGGTGAAAGCGCGCTTTGCGGAAGGCTGGGATGCGTCTACTGCCTAGGCCGTAAACTCACATACCGCGCCATCGAGGTTTGAAGCAAAATGGCCCAATGCAAGGAAGGCGAGCGCAGGAATATGTCGATATTTTTAGCGAGCCTGACGCCGCAGTGGGCCATTTTGGTCAAATCCCGCAGGGACGGCGGAATGGCTTCCATCTCGGGCCGAAGCGGCCTTGGAAATAGAACCACTATTCCCGGCGGCCACTTCGGCCCGATCTGTTCGCCATTCCGCCGCCTCGATGGCGCGGTATGTGAGTTTACGGCCTAGGGCATGACTGCCCCGCGCATTGCCAATCCCCGCCAGATCATCGACCGCCGCGCGCTGGCCGGGGCGATTGCCGGCGTGGTGGCCGAACAGGGCGCGCGGGCCCGGCCCCGGGTGGTCGAGCTGCTGCGCGCCGCGCTGGCCTCCGGGCGGGCCGAGATCGCCCGGCGGCTGGAGGCGCGGCCGACCCAGGGCAGCGAGGTTACCCACGCCCAGGCCTATCTGGTCGACCAGCTGCTGCGGGTGATCCACGATCACGTGGTGGCCGATGTCTATCCGGCCAGCAACCGCACCACCGGCGAACGGCTGACGCTGATGGCGGTGGGCGGCTACGGGCGCGGCGAGATGGCGCCGCATTCGGACATCGACATCGCCTTCCTCACCCCGATCCGGGCCACCTCGTGGTGCGAGCAGGTGATCGAGGCGATGCTCTATTTCCTGTGGGACCTGGGGCTGAAGGTCGGCCATTCGAGCCGCAGCCTTGACGAGATGGTGCGGATGGCCCGCGCCGACCTGACGATCCGCACCGCGATGCTTGAAGGCCGCTATGTCTGGGGCGATCAGGCGCTGTTCGCCGAGGCCGAGGCGCGCTTTCAGGCCGAGGTGGTGGCCGGCACCGAACGCGAATTCGTCACCGACAAACTGGCCGAACGCAACACCCGCCACCAGCGGCTGGGCGACAGCCGCTATGTGGTCGAACCCAATGTGAAAGAGGGCAAGGGCGGTTTGCGCGACCTCCACACGCTCTACTGGATCGGCAAATACCTCCACAAGGTGCGGACCAGCGCCGAACTGGTCGATGTCGGGCTGCTGAGCGGCCCCGAATACCGCGCCTTCCGCCGCGCCGAGAACTTCTTCTGGGCGGTGCGCTGCCACCTCCACACCCTGACCGACCGGGCCGAAGACCGGCTGACCTTCGACCTCCAGCGCGCGGTGGCGGCGCGGATGAATTTCGCCGACCGCCCGGGCAAGAGCGCGGTCGAACGGTTCATGCAGTATTTCTTCCTCCAGGCGAAACAGGTCGGCACGCTGACCGGGATCTTCCTCGCCCAGCTCGACGAGCAATTCGTCAAGAAGCAGCGGCGCGGGCTGATCGCCGGGTGGAAGGCACGGGCGCGGACGGTGAAGGGCTATCGTCTTGCCAATGGCAAGATCAGCGCCCCCGAAGGCGCCTGGTTCGCCGAGGATCGTGCCCGGCTGCTCGAGATCTTCGCGCTGGCCGATGCCGAGGGGGCCGAAGTGCACCCCGCCACCATGCGGACGATCCGCCGCGAGGCGATGGGGATCGACCCGGCGGCGCGGCGCGATCCGCGCGCCAATGCCCTGTTCCTTGACCTGCTGACCAGCCGGCGCGACCCGGAAACGGTGCTGCGCTGGCTGAACGAGGCAGGGGTGTTCGGCCGGTTCATTCCCGAATTCGGCCGGGTCAACGCCCAGATGCAGTTCGACATGTATCACCACTATACGGTCGACGAGCACACCATCCGGGCGATCGGCCTCCTGGCACGGATCGAGAAGGGCGAGCTGGTGGCCGAGCACCCGCTGGGCACCGACCTGCTGCAGAAGATCCGCCACCGCCGCGCGCTTTACGTTGCGGTGCTGATGCACGACATCGCCAAGGGGCGCGGCGGCGATCATTCGGTGCTGGGGGCCGAGATCGCCGGACGGTTGTGCCCGCGGCTGGGCCTTGATGCCGAGGAGACCGAGCTGGTCGCCTGGCTGGTCCGCCAGCACCTGCTGATGAGCGCCACCGCCTTCAAGCGCGACCTGGCCGACTGGAAGACCATCGGCGACTTCGTCGGCCAGATCGAGAGCGTCGAGCGGCTGCGGCTGCTGACCCTGCTGACCATCGTCGATATCCGCGCGGTGGGCCCGGGGGTGTGGAACGGGTGGAAGCGCCAGCTGCTCAACGAGTTGTACGATGCCGCCGAGGAGCGGATGCGGCTGGGCCACGCAGGCCACGGGCGCGAGGCACGGGTGGCGGCGAAGCGCGCCATGGTCGCCACCCGGCTGGGCGAGCGCGCCGGGCTGGTCGAACAGTTCGGCGGCCAGTTCGGCGATGCCTACTGGATCGCCGAGCCCGAAGACGTGATCGCGCTGAACCTGGCCCAGCTGGCCGCCGCCGATGGCGCGCCGCTGACCATCACCACCGAATACGACGCAGCCCGCGCGGCGACGCTGGTGATGGTGCTGGCCGCCGACCACCCCGGGCTGTTCTACCGGATTGCCGGGGGCATCTCGCTGGCCGGCGGCAACATCATCGATGCGCGGATCCACACCACCCGCACCGGCATGGCGGTGGACAATTTCCTGGTGCAGGATCCGCTGGGCCGCCCCTTTTCGGAAAGCGGCCAGCTGGAACGGCTGAAGACCACGATTGCCGATGCCCTGGCCAACCGGATCCGGCTGGTGCCACAGCTGGCCGCGCGCCCGCTGGCCCGCCCGCGCGCCGATGCCTTCGAGGTGCGCCCGCGCGTGACCTTCGACAACGAGGCCTCAAACCGCTTTACCGTGGTGGAAGTGGCGGCGCGCGACCGCCCGGCGCTGCTCAACCGGCTGGCGCGTGCGCTGTTCGAAGGCAAGCTGATCGTCCATTCGGCCCACATCGCCACCTATGGCGAGCGCGCGGTCGACAATTTCTACGTCACCGACCTGCTGGGCGGCAAGATCGACGGGACGCAGCGGCTGAAGGCGCTGGAAAAGCGGCTGCTGGAGGCGGCAGAGGAAGAAAGTGCGTTAGCCGCCTAACGCTGCATCCGCCGCTGCCTCAGCATGGAGCGTGGTGGTGTCGAGCAGCGGCACGGCGCTATCCCCCTCGCCCACCAGCAGCATGATCTCGGTGCAGCCCAGCACCACCGCCTGCACGCCCTGTGCCACCAGATCGGCGATCACCGCGCGATAGGCGGCGCGGCTTTCCTCGCGGATCACCCCGCCGACCAGTTCCTGATAGATGATCCGGTGCACCGTGGCCCGCCCGGCTTCATCGGGCACCAGCACCTCCAGCCCGTGCGCTTCCAGCGCGGCGCGGTAGAAGGCCTGTTCCATGGTGAAGCGGGTGCCGAGCAGGCCGACCCGAGTGAAGCCGGCGGCGCGGGCGGCGCGCCCGGCAGGATCGGCAATGTGCAACAGCGGCACGCCGGCGGCGGCCTGCACCTCCGCCGCCATCTTGTGCATGGTGTTGGTGGCGATCACCAGCAGATCGGCCCCCGCCCCCACCAGCCGCCGCGCCGCATCGACCATCCGCGCGGTCAGCCCGTCCCAGTCGCCGGCCATCTGCATGGCCTCGATCTCGGCGAAATCGAACGAGTACAGGATCAGCCGGGCCGAGGCATTGCCGCCCAGCGCCGCACGCACCCGCTGGTTGATCAGGCGGTAATAGGTGGCCGAGCTTTCCCAGCTCATCCCGCCAAGGATGCCGATGGTCTTCACAGGCCCGCCGCCGCGCGCAGCCGGGCCAGCGCGCGATCCCGCCCGATCAGCGGCAGCAGCGCGGCCATGTCTGGCCCGTGATCGCGCCCGGTCAGCGCCTGGCGCAGCGGCAGGAACAGCGCCTTGCCCTTGCGGCCGGTGGCGTCCTTCAGGGTGCCGGTCAGCGCGTGCCATGGGTCAGCCGCCCAGTCGATCTGCACGGCCGCCGCAACCGCTTCGGCCAGGTAGGCCCGGGTCTCGGCATCCATCTCGGGCATGGCCACCGGCCCTTCGACCACCGCCCACCAGTCCGCCGCCTCGGCTACCGTCCTGAGGTTGGGGCGCACCGCTTCCCAGCCCGCCGGGTCCATTGCCGAGGGCAGGCGATCGGCCACCGCCGCATAGGGCAGCTGGTGGATCACCGCGGCGTTTACCCGCTCCAGCTCGGCATCATCGAACCGCGCCGGCGCGCGGCCGAAATGGGCGAGGTTGAATTGCGCGGCGAGGTCATCCGCCCCAAGCGCGGGGTCGACCGGATCGCTGGTGCCCAGCCGGGCAAGCAGCGCGATCAGCGCCTGCGGCTCGATCCCCGCCGCGCGGAAGTCGGCCATGCCGCTCGACCCCAGCCGCTTCGACAGCTTGCCCTCGGCCCCGACCAGCAGCGCCTCGTGGGCAAAGCGCGGCGGCTCGGCGCCCAGCGCGGCGAACATCTGCACCTGCGTCGCGGTGTTCGAGACGTGATCCTCGCCGCGCAGCACGTCGGTGATGCCCATCGCGATGTCGTCGATCACGCTGGGCAGCAGGTAGAGCCACGAGCCATCGGCGCGGCGCACCACCGGGTCTGACAGCATGGCGGGATCGAACTGCTGGGGCCCGCGAATGCCATCGAGCCAGGTGATCAGCGCGGCATGGTCGAGCTTGAAGCGCCAGTGCGGGGCCTCGCCCGCTGCCGCCCGCGCGGCATGGTCGGCCTCGCTCAGCGCCAGCGCGGCGCGGTCGTAGATCGGCGGCAGGCCACGCCCGAGCAGGACCTTGCGCTTGAGCTCAAGTTCCTGCGCCGTCTCGTAACAGCGATAGACCCGCCCCGCCGCGACCAGCCGCTGGAATTCGCGCTCGTAGAGATCGAACCGGGCCGATTGGCGCTCCTCGCCATCGGGCACCAGCCCCAGCCAGGCAAGATCGGCGCGGATCGCCACGACATGCTCCTCACGGCTGCGGGCGAGATCGGTATCGTCGATCCGCAGCAGGAACCGCCCGCCCTGCTGGCGCGCCAGCAGCCAGTTGTGCAGCGCGGTGCGGACGTTGCCGATGTGCAGCGTGCCGGTCGGGCTGGGGGCGAAGCGGGTGACCGTGCTCATGCCGTGCGAAAACCATGGGTGATCGGATAGCGCCGGTCGCGCCCGAAGTTGCGGCTGCCCAGCTTGACCCCCGGCGGGGCCTGGCGGCGCTTGTATTCGGCCAGGTGCAGCAGCCGCTCGATCCGCGCGACGGTGGCGGCGTCGAAACCCTCGGCCACCAGATCGGCGGCGGATTTCTCCTGATCGACCAACCCCATCAGGATCGGATCGAGCACCTCGTAGGGCGGCAGCGAATCCGCATCCTTCTGGTTGTCGCGCAGTTCGGCGCTGGGCGGCTTGGTGATGATCCGTTCGGGGATCACCTCGCCCGCCGGGCCCAGCCCGAAGCGGCACTGGTGGGCATTGCGCCAGCGCGCCACGGCGAAAACGGTCAGCTTGTAGGCATCCTTCAGCGGGTTGTAGCCGCCGGCCATGTCGCCATAGATCGTCGCATAGCCGACGCTCATCTCGCTCTTGTTGCCGGTGGTCACCAGCATCGGCCCGAACTTGTTGGAGAGCGCCATCAGCGTCACGCCACGGATCCGCGACTGGAGGTTTTCCTCGGTCAGGTCGGCGGCCTTGCCGGCGAAGACCGGCGCCAGCATCTCCCCATAGGCGGCCACCGCCGGGGCGATCGGGATGGTATCGTAACGGCAGCCCAGCGCCTTGGCGCAGGCCTCGGCATCTTCAAGGCTTTCGGCGCTGGTAAAGCGGCTGGGCAGCATCACGCACCACACCCGCTCGGCCCCCAGCGCGTCGACCGCGACGGCGGCGCAGACCGCGCTGTCGATCCCGCCCGAGAGGCCCAGCACCACCCCGGGGAAACCGTTGCGGTTGACGTAATCGCGCAGGGACAGGACCATCGCCGACCAGATATCGGCGGGGTGATCCTCCCACGCGGCCAGTTCACCGGGGTCGCAAGTCCAGCCCTGCGGCCCGCGCCGCCAGGTGGTCAGCCGCAGGTGCTCGTCCCAGTCGGGCAGGCGGTGGGCCGGCTTGCCATCGGCATTGAGCACGAACGAGCAGCCGTCGAACACCAGCTCGTCCTGCCCGCCGACCCGGTTGAGGAAGACCACCGGCAGCCCGGTTTCCGTCACCCGCGCGGCGAAGACCTGTTCCAGCCGGCGCTGGTCCTTGTCGATCTCGTAGGGGCTGCCGTTGACCGAGATCAGCAGTTCGGCCCCCTGCCCGCGCAGGTGCTGGCAGACCTTGGGCAGCCAGCCATCCTCGCAGATCGGCAGGCCAAGCCGCACCCCGCGAAACTCCACCGGCTCGGGCAGCGGGCCGGGGGTGAAGATGCGCTTTTCATCGAAGGTGCCGTAATTGGGCAGCTCGTGCTTCCGGCGCAGCGCGACGATCGCCCCGCCATCGAGCAGGGCGACGACGTTGAACACCGCCTCTCCCTCGCGCAGGATCGAGCCGACCAGCATCGCCGGGCCGCCATCCGCCGTTGCGGCAGCCAGCCGCGCCAGTTCGGCCGCCGCCGCCTCGGCAAAGGCGGGTTTCAGCACCAGATCCTCGGCCGGATAGCCGATCAGCTGCTGTTCGGGGAAGACCACCAGGTCGGCCCCTTGCGCCGCCGCCTCGGCCCGTGCCGCCAGCATCGCGGCGGCATTGCCGGCCAGATCGCCGACGCGCTGGTTGAGCTGGGCGAGCATGATCGTGAGCGTATCGGCCATGGCGGTTCCCTAGGGTTCAATGGGGCCGAGGGCAAGGCGCTTGCCCCCTCCCCCGCGCGGCGCTAGCCCTGCGGGATGATCGACGATTCCCCGCTTGATGCCGCCTTTGCCCAGGCCCAGCTGCCCGGCGCCGTGACCATGATCGTGAACCGCGAGGGGGTGGTGCAGCAACGCGCCTTCGGCCTTGCCGACCATGCCAGCGGTGCAGCTATGGCGGTGGACAGCATCTGCCAGATCGCCTCGATGACCAAGGCGCTGGTTTCGGTCGCGGCCATGCAGCTGGTCGAACGCGGGCTGCTCGATCTCGATGCCCCGGTCGGCCCGCACCTGCCCGACCTGGCCGAACCGCAGGTTCTGACCGGGTTCGACGCCGAAGGGCGCCCGCAGACCAGCCCGGCAATGAAGGCGATCACTGCGCGCCACCTGCTGACCCATACCGCCGGGCTGGGCTATGCCTTCGTCCAGAGCGAACTGCTGCGCTGGTTCGCCGCCACCGGGGCGCCGCGCCCGGGCACGCTCGATGCGCTGCGGGTGCCGCTGCTGCACGAGCCGGGGGAAGACTGGCAATATGGCGTCGCCACCGACTGGCTGGGCCTGCTGGTCCAGGCGATCAGCGGCCAGCGGCTGAACGATTTCATGGCCGAAAACATCTTCGGCCCGCTGGGGATGACGGCCACCGCCTTTCGTCCCGCCCTGCCCGAGGGCGCGGCGCGGGTGCACATGCGGACCGAGGGTGGCGGCTTCAAACCGCGCTCGCTCTATATCGGCGGGGGGGAATTCGATGGCGGCGGCGGCGGACTGACCGGCAACGCGCCCGACTATGGCCGCTTCATCCGCATGATCCTGAATGGCGGGGAGCTGGATGGCCAGCGGGTGCTGAAGGCCGAGACGGTGGCGGAAATGGCCCGCAACCAGGTTGCGCCGCTGCGCGCCGGCCATATGGGATCGAGCCAGCCCGAAGTGGCCGGGCCGTTCGACGTCTTCCCCGATCAGCACACCGGCTGGGGCCTGGGCTTCCTGATCAACCCGGAAGCCGGACCCAATGGCCGTTCGCCCGGCAGCCTGGCCTGGGCGGGGATCTTCAACTGCTTCTACTGGATCGATCCGGCGGCCGGGCTGGGCGGGATGATGCTGACCCAGCTTTCGCCCTTTGGCGATCCGGGCGCGCTGGGACTGTTCGGCGCGGTCGAGCGGCTGGCCTACGGGCGCGGCTGACCTTCCGCCTTCCGACCAAAGAAAAACCCCGCCGGATCGCTCCGGCGGGGTTGTCTCTTGCCGGGAAACGGGGGCTTATTCGCCCTCGTCACCCTTCAGCAGGTAATCGCCGGCATCGGCGTCGGTGCCGTGGGTTTCCCCCTCGACCATGGCCAGCGGATCGGTCAGGCCGGCGGCCTCCGGCCCCTGGGCCAGCTCGGCGGCATGCTCTTCCGCCGCACTTTCCGGCGCGATCAGGTGTTCCTGCAGCTTGCGGTACGAAGCGCGCAGCGCGGCATCGCGGCTGGAGGCGGCAACCCGCAGGCGGTTCATCCCCGCGCCGGTGCCCGCCGGGATCAGCCGGCCGACGATGACGTTCTCCTTCAGCCCGATCAGGCTGTCGCGCTTGCCTTCCACGGCCGCCTGGGTCAGCACCCGGGTGGTTTCCTGGAACGAGGCCGCCGAGATGAAGCTGCGGGTCTGCAGCGACGCCTTGGTGATCCCCAGCAGCACCGGCTTGCCTTCGGCCGGCTTAAGGTCTCCCGCCAGCTTGCTGTTGGTTTCCAGCATCTCTTCGAGGTCAACCTGTTCGCCCGGCAGCAGGGTGGTGTCACCACCGTCGGTGATCTCGACCTTCTGCAGCATCTG
>JAFECL010000023.1:0-136 GCA_018242165.1 Pseudomonadota bacterium | reverse complement strand
ACTTCCTGGATTTCGGCGACGAGGTATTCGGCCAGCGCCTCAACCCCCAGCACTTCCAGGATTTCGTGCGGGTTGGGCGAACCGCTGATCAGGTTGTCGCCCTTCTTGACCCAGTCGCCTTCCTGAACGTCGATCA
>JAFECL010000022.1:56770-66832 GCA_018242165.1 Pseudomonadota bacterium | reverse complement strand
AGGCGGGGTGGGTGGTGCCCGGTTTTCCGCAAGGAAAACACTCAAACAAGGATTCTGGTGTCCGGTTGCCCCAATGGGCAACACTCAAACCAAGCCCCTAGCCTCGATAGCATTCCGGCAGATAACGGGGCGCCAGCTGCTCGGCGAGGGCGTGGGCGCGCGGGTCGTCGACATCCATCCACCAGGCCCCGGGGCCTGCGCCGATGTCGTGGGTCTGGGCGCGGCCGGCATCGGCCAGCCGCTGCATCCCCTCCGACAGGCTGCCGGCCTTGCCCGCCGCGATGGCGCCACGGATCGCTTCGGCCAGTTCCGGAGTGGCAAGGAAGGCCCCGCAGTCGACCGCGTTCCAGCGCGGGATCGTCTTGCCGATGGCCACGATCCGGCCATCGGGCGCGGTTTCGACCCAGGTGGCATCGTCGGGGTCGATCAGCTCGCTGGTGGTGGCGCGGTCGATCGCCAGGGTCACCCCGCGATCCGCCCCGCCGGCACCGGCCAGCCCGGCCAGCAGCGGCGCGGCGAAGACATGGTCGGCCATCATCAGCAGATAGTCGCCGGAAATCCGTTCCGCCCCGGCCATGACCGACCAGCCGTTGGGCTTAGACCAGTCCGCCACCCGCGCCGCCTCGACCGGGGCACTGATCTTCGCGGCCAGTTCGGGCAGGAAGGCCTCGACCCGCTCGGCCTCGTGCCCCGTCACCACCACGACCCGCTGCGCCCCCGCCGCAACCGCCTGGCGGGCGCCAAGCTCCAGCAGCGGCACACCGGCCACCGGGGTCAGCGGCTTCGAGGGCGACAGCGCGGCCAGCCGGCTGCCGAATCCGGCGGCGATGATCAGCGCGTCCATGAACCTCTCCCGAAACGGCAACGGCGCCGGTCAGCCAGGCCGACCGGCGCCGTCGATGCGGCCTGAAGCCGGCTTATTCCGCCGCGATGGCGGCGTGCGAGATGTATTCCTCGACCATCTGCGCAGCGGTATCATCGCTGAACTGCTGCGGCGGGTGCTTGCAGAAGTAGGCGCTGGGGCCGATCAGCGCCCCGCCCTCGCCACGCTCCAGCGCGACCTTGCAGCAACGGATCGCATCCATCACGCAGGCGGCCGAGTTCGGGCTGTCTTCCACCGAGAGGCGCAGTTCCAGGTTCATCGGAACGTTGCCCCACTGGGTGCCTTCAAGCCGCAGGAAGCACAGCTTGTTGTCCTTCTGCCACGGCACATAGTCCGACGGGCCGACGTGGATGTTCTCGTCCGCCAGGCGCTGGGCCAGCATGGCCTGTACCGCCTCTGTCTTCGATTCCTTCTTGCTGCCCAGCCGCTGGCGGTCGAGCATGTTCATGAAATCGGTGTTGCCGCCGGTGTTGAGCTGATAGGTCTTCTCGACCGTCACGCCACGGGCACCGAACAGGCTGGAAAGCACGCGGTGGACGATGGTGGCGCCAACCTGCGCCTTGATGTCGTCACCCACGATCGGGATGCGCTTGGCGCGGAACTTGGCTTCCCACTCGGGGCGGCTGGCGATGAACACCGGCATGCAGTTGACCACGGCCACGCCTGCTTCCAGCGCGCATTCCATGTAGAATTCGGTGGCATCTTCGCTGCCCACCGGCAGGAAGTTGAGCATCACCTCGGCGCCCGATTCCTTCAGCGCGGCAACGATGCTGTCCTTGGTTGCCTCGGCGGCCCCGGCCACGATGAAGCCCTTTTCGCCCATCCCGGTCATATGGTCGGCCACGCCGTCCAGCACCTTGCCCATCATCACCTTGGCCCCGGTGGCGGGAACGTCGGCATGGAACACCGTGGTGTTGTTGGGGGCGGCGAAAATCGCCTCGGCAATGTCCATGCCGACCTTGCGGGCATCGACATCGACGCCCATCACGAAATCGACATCGCCAGCGCCATAGCCGCCGATCCGGTCGTGAATCAGCCCCTGCGAGCTGTTGTTGGTGCGATAATGGGCGACCCCCTGGACCAGCGAACTGGCGCAATTGCCCACGCCAATGATGGCAACCTTGATTGCATTCATTAAATCTGTCCTTCCAGGATGCGCCCAGTGGCCGGCCCCTGATTCCGGCCTGTTTCAGGAAATCCCGCGCCAAAAGCAAGAAGTTTGCGAGGCGTCAAGCCGCTTGGCTAGGGCAAGCTGTCGCAAAGTGTCTTAGGATGGGGTGGCGTGGCCTGCGGGCAACGCTGCCGCGCCCCTTGCCGCTGCGGGGAAAAGCGGGCTAGTCTGGCCCCCGGGCATCGCAGTCGGGCGGCGCCCTTGTCGCCACGGAATCAACCTTATGCCCCTCGCGGATGGCCCGCCGCGCCCCGCCGTGTTCACCCCGCCGCAGCGCCCGCGCGAGCTGGAGGACTGGCTCAATTTCCACATCTATCATCCGCTGGCCTGGCGGCTGGCCCGCCTGCTGGCCCCCACCGGGATCAGCCCGAACATGGTTTCGGTGCTGGGCGCGGTAGCGATCTGGCTGGCGGCACTGGCCTATGCCCAGCCGTGGTGGCCGGTTTCGGCGCTGCTCGGCATGCTGCTGCACATGAGCTGGCACGTGATCGACGGTGCCGACGGCGACCTGGCGCGGATCACCGGCAAGGCCAGCCCGATCGGCGAGATGGTTGACGGGATCTGCGATTATGTCGGGCATATCGTGCTCTATCTGGTGCTGGGCTGGCTGCTCGCCCGCCAGGTGCCGGCCGGCACCCCGGCCTGGGGCCCCTGGGCGCTGATGCTGCTGGCCGCGGCCAGCCACATCGCCCAGTCGAACCATGTCGAGGTGCACCGCCGGGCCTATCAGTGGTGGGTCTATGCCAAGCCCTGGCTGCGCACCAGCCATGCCCGCGCCGATGCGCCGACGCGCGGCGGGATTCTGGGCGCCTTTGCCGCCTATTATCTCTCGGTGGCCGGCTCGGTGGCTGGCGATATCGATCTGATCGACGCCGAACTCGCCCGCGCCGGCGATGACCCCGCGCGCCGCGCTGTGGTGGCCGAGGCGGCGCGGGCCGAATGCATTCCGCTGATGCCGCTGCTCAACCTGCTGGGCCCCAATCCGCGCGCGCCGGTGCTGGGGATCGCCATGCTGCTGGGCAGCCCGGCGTGGTTCTTCGTCTGGCAGGTGGTGGTGCTGAACCTGCTGCTCGCCTGGTCGATCCACCTGCACAAGGCGGCCTCGGTGCGGATGCTGGCAAGGATCAGGGCCAATGGCTGAAACCATGTTGACCGCGGCACGCGGCATTGCCGAGGGGATCGTCAGCCTGCGCCGGGCGATCCACGCCGAGCCCGAACTGGGCAACCATACTCCGCTGACCCGCGACAAGGTTCGCGCCGCGCTGGCCGATCTGCCGCTGGAATGGCGCGAGGGGCCCAGCACCACCGGTCTCGTCGGCGTGCTGAAGGGCGGGGCGGGGCCGGGCCGGCGGGTGCTGCTGCGCGGCGACATGGACGCGCTGCCGATGGCCGAGGAAACGGGCCTGCCTTTCGCCTCGACCATCCCCGGCGCGATGCATGCCTGCGGCCACGATGCCCATACCGCGATGCTGGCCGGGGCGGCGCGGCTGCTGGCCCGGCGCGCCGACAGCCTGGCCGGTGAAGTGCTGCTGATGTTCCAGCCGGGCGAGGAAGGCTGGCACGGGGCCAAGCTGATGCTCGACGATGGCCTGCTGGGCGGGCCGGGCAGTGCCTATGGCGCGCTACCCGACGCGGCCTTTGCCCTCCATATCATGCCGCAATCGCCGCACGGGCTGGTCGCGGGGCGGGCCGGGGCCCTGCTGGCGGCGGCCGACCGCTTCGAGATCACCATAACCGGGCGCGGCGGCCATGCCTCGATGCCGCATCACGGGCTCGATCCGGTGCCGATCGCCGCCGAGATCGTGATGGCCCTGCAGGCGCTGGTGACGCGCCAGTTCGACGCGCACGACCCGGTGGTCGCCACCGTCGCGCTGATCGAGGCCGGCACCACCCACAACGTGATCCCCGACGGGGCGCGGATTGCCGGCACGCTGCGCAGTCTCTCGCCACAGGCCCGCGCGAAACTGCACGCGGCGCTAGCCCGGCTGGCGGTGGGCATCGCCGAGGCGCACGGGGCCGCGGCCCGCTGCGAGGTGATTCCCGGCTTCCCGGTGACGATCTGCGATCCGCGCGCGGTGGCGCTGGGCGAGGCCGTGGCGGGCGACCTGTTCGGGCCGCAGCAGTTCCACCGCCTGGCCACCCCGATCATGGGTGCCGAGGATTTCGCCTATGTGCTCGAAGCGGTGCCGGGCGCGATGTTCTTCCTGGGCGTGGCCGGCGAAGGGGCCGATCTTGCCGCCTGCTGCCCGATCCACAGCCCGCGCATGCTGGTCGATGAAGGCGCGCTGCCGCATGGCGCGGCGCTGCTGGCCGGGCTGGCCGAACGGTTCCTGGCCGGCGGCTTCGCCGCCTAAGGCAGCGGTGAATTTTCCTCATCCCCGGTGGCCAATCGGCGGTTGACCTCGCCGCCCGGCCCGCGCAGCATCGCTGGCCAGAGGGGTGGCAGCAATGAACCAGCACAGCGCGGTCAGCAACAGCCAGGCCGAGGCGGAATGGCAGGCCCGGGTCGATCTGGCCGCCGCGCATCGGCTGGCGGTGATGTATGGCCTGCACGAGGCGATCGACAACCATTTCACCCTGCTGGTGCCGGGATATGATGATCGCTTCCTGCTGGCGCCGCATGGCCTCCACTGGTCGGAAGTGCGGGCCAGCGACCTGATGGTGGTGGGGCTGGACGGCACGCGCCATGCGGGCGAGGGGCTGATCGAGGATACCGCCTTCTTCATCCACGCCCCGGTCCACGCTTCGCCCGGCCGGCCGCGCTGCGTGCTTCACACCCACATGCCGCAGGCCACCGCGCTGTCGATGCTCGATGATCCGCTGCTGGTCATGGCCAGCCAGAACGCTATCGGCTTCTGGGGGCGGATGGCGGTGTGCGATTACAACGGCTTTGCCCTGGGGCGTGACGAGGGCGAGCGGATGGTTGCCGCGATGGGCGACAAATCGGTGCTGATCCTGCGCAACCATGGCGTGGTGACCACCGGGGCCAGCGTTGCCGAGGCTTTCAACGATCTCTATTTCTTCGAACGCGCGGCGGAAACCCAGCTGCTCGCCCTGGCCAGCGGCCAGCCGCTGCGGGTGGTGCCCGAAAGCGTGATCGAGCACACCTACGCCCAGTACCGCGAGAGCGAGGCGGTGGGCGATGCCCTGCGGATCGAGCTGCATTTCGCCGCGCTGAAGCGGATTCTCGACCGGCGGGGCGAAGACTATGCCAGCTGACGCTCACCGCCGCCGCGGGCCTTCCGCGCCCTTGCTGATCGTTGGCCTGATGGCCACCTCGCTGTTCATCAATTATATCGATCGCGGCAACCTGGCGACCGGCGCGGCGCGGATCACCGCCGAACTCGGGCTGGATGCCACCCATTATGGCGCGCTGCTTTCTGCTTTCTACTTCGCCTATACCCTGTGCCACCTGCCGGCCGGGGCGCTGGCCGACCGCTTTGGCGGCAAGGCGGTGCTGGCGGTGGGGGCCACGCTGTGGTCGCTCTCCACCCTGCTGACCGGCTTCGTCGGCGGCTTTGCCGGGCTGGTGGTGCTGCGGATGATGCTGGGGATGGGCGAAAGCGTTGCCTTCACCACCACCTCGAAGCTGATCGCCGCCAATGTGCCCGCCGGCCGGATCGGTCTCGCCAACGGGATCATCGGCTTTGGCTATCTGGTCGGGCCGGCGGCGGGTACCCTGATCGGCGGCCTGCTGATGGCCCGCTGGGGCTGGCGGCCGGTGTTCATCCTGTTCGGCGCGGTCTCGCTGCTGTGGCTGGTGCCGTGGAGCATGGTGCGGGTGCGCGAAGGGGCGGCCAATGCCCCGGCCGAACCCCAGGTGCCGCTGCGCGCGATCCTGCGTCAGCGCGGGCTTTGGGGCGCCTCGATCGGGCATTTCGCTGGCAACTGGAACTGGTATTTCGTGCTCGGCTACCTGCCGATGTATCTTGAGAAGGCGCGCGGCTTTTCCACCGCGCAGATGGCGGCGGTGCTCTCTTCGGCCTATCTGGTGAACGCGTTGGCCGCGCTGGCTGGCGGCTGGCTGATCGACCGGGTGATGGCCTCGGGCCGCTCGGCCAGCCTCGCCTGCAAGCTGCCGCTGGCGCTGCACCACGTGGTCGGCCTTGCCACCATGCTGGCGATGCCGGTGCTGCCGATCGGCGGCTGCATCGCCGCCTTGTTCGCCTACGAGGTGTTCCTGGGGATCTGCTCGCCGGCCTACTTCACCGTGCCGCAGATCTATGCCGGGCCGCGCGCGGCGGCGCGCTGGGTGGGGGTGCAGAACATGGTCGGCAACCTGCCGGGGATCATCGGCACGCTGTTCGCCGGGGTGCTGATCGATGCCAGCGGCGGCTCCTACGCCACGGCCTTTACCCTGGCCGGCGCGATCAATGTGCTGGGGCTGGTCGGCTGGCTGGTGGTGCTGCCGGCGATCAAGCCGGTGAACTGGGAGGCTGAGGCGGCCTAGGCTGCCCGGTCCAGTCGGCGCGCCAGCGGCAGGGCAACAGCGATGGCGATCACGCAGGCCATGGCCCCCAGCGGCCCGATCGGGGCATAGCCGCCAAACCGCTGGGCGATGCCGCCGGCGGCCAGTGAGCCCAGGCTCTGGAACAGCAGCCAGGTACCGGTGGTCATCACCGCCAGCCGCCCGCTTTCCTCGCAGGCATAGGCCAGGCCCAGCAGCAGCGCATAGGAGAGGAACCAGCAGGTGTTGTAGCCGACCAGCGCCGCGCCAAAGGCCGGGCCGGTGGTGACCGTGGTGAGCAGGGCACAGGCCGTGCCGCAGGCCCCCAGCGCCAGCCCCAGCGGCAGGGCGCGTGGCAACCGCTGGACCATGGCGGCCAGCAGGGCATTGCCCAGCGCCGAAGTCAGCACCGAGAGGCTTTGATAGCGGCCGAACTGGGTAGCCGGCACGCCGATGGCATGGGCGGTGCGCTCGATGAAGGGCCAGATCGCCAGCGTGCCGAAGGCGAACAGCGCCATCGCCGCCAGCACCCGATAGCCATCGGCGTTGAGCGGCGCGGGGGCGGGCGGGGCCTCCCCCCCCTCGGGCAGCCCGGTGCCACCCGGCAGCCACAGCGCCAGCAGGCCCAGGCCAAGGCTGAGGCCCGCCAGCGCCAGGAACATGCCCATCACCCCATGGTCCTTGCCCACTTGCGGCAGGGTCAGCGCGATCCCGGCGAACAGGATCGTCTGGAAGGTGATCCCCAGGCTGATCGCGCGGGCGGGGTGGGCGGTGCGCCCGGCGGCGAGGTTCACCGCGCTGTTCATGATCCCGAAGCCAAGGCCGGTGCCCAGCCGCCCCAGCAGCAGCAGCGGAAAGGCGGACAGGAAGGCCGACAGGCCCTGCGCCAGCACCACCAGCGCGGTGGCCAGCATCGCCAGCAGCCGGGCATCCAGCCGCCGCGCGCGGGGGGCGATCACGAACATCGCGGCGGCGTATGACAGGGTCTCGGCCATGTTCCACGCCCCCATCGCCAAGGGGCCATAGCCGAACCGGTCGATCAGCCCGCCGACCAGATAGGTGGTGAAATTGTTGCCCAGGTGCGCGGCGGTGCTGGCCGCACCGATTCCGACCAGGGTGGCGATGGCTCCGGCGCGGCGGGCCTGCGCGCCCACGTTCAGAACCGCACCCGGGGGAAGCGGGCCATCGCCTCCAGCTCTTCAAGGTCCATATGGGCGCGGACATAGTCCTGCGCCGCGTCGCGCGGCGGCTGATGGTCCCAGGCCAGCAATTGGCCGGTGGCATTGGCCTTGGCGACCAGCGTGCGGCAGCGCTGGCTGTGCAGCACTTGCGCCGTGATGCCCGCGAAATCCCACCGCCGGGCCACTTCCGCGCGCAGCCTGGCCACCATCTCCGCCAGCGCGGGATCCTCGGCGCGGTTGACCAGCTCGTCGGGGTCTTCGACCAGGTTGTAGAGCAGGTCGGGATCGACCGGCGAATGGATGAATTTCCACGGCCCCCGGCGGATCATCACCAGCGGCGCGACGGTGCCCTCGCCCATGTATTCGCCGATCACCTCGTCATGGCCTTCGCCGCCGGTCAGGTGCGGCAGCAGGCTCTGCCCGTCGAGCGGCGCGGCCAGCTCGGGCGCCAAGCCCGCCAGGTCGAGCAGGGTCGGCAGGATATCGACCGCCGAAACGCTGGCCTCGACCACGCGCGGGGCAAAGCGGGTGGGGGCGTGGACGATCAGCGGGATCCGCGCCGCGCCCTCGAAGAAATGCATCTTGTACCACAGCCCGCGCTCGCCCAGCATGTCGCCGTGGTCGCCGCAGACGATCACCACCGTATCCTCGGCCATGCCGCATTCCTCCAGCGTGGCGAGGATTGCGGCGAACTGTTCATCGACAAAGCTGATCGAGCCGAAATAGGCCCGCCGTGCGGCGCGGATCTGCTCGTCGCTGACTTCCATCAGGTCCAGCCCGCAGACATGGCGCAGGCGGCGCGAATGCGGATCGAGGCCTTCGGGCGCGATCTTCACCCGCGGCATCGGGATCTCGGCGTCGTCGTAAAGCGACCAATAGCGTTCGGGCGTGGCATAGGGATCGTGCGGGTGGGTCAGCGACACGGTCAGGAAGAACGGCCGCTCGTCCTTGTCGCGGGCGATATCGTACAGCTTGCGCCGCGCGGTGAAGACCACTTCCTCGTCGAAATCGAGCTGGTTGGTCCGCACCGTCGGCCCGGCCGAAACCACCGAATCGAGGCTGTGGTACCAGGTCGGGCGGTGTGCGAAGTCGCTCCAGTCCGGGGTCCAGCCAAAGTCGGCCGGGTAGATGTCGGTGGTCAGGCGCTCTTCAAAGCCGTGCAGCTGGTCGGGCCCGGCGAAATGCATCTTGCCGGTCAGGATCGTGCGATAGCCTCCGGCGCGCAGGTAATGCGCCATGGTCGGGGTCATGGCCGGGAATTCGGCGGCATTGTCCCAGGCCCCGATCCTTGAGGGCAGCTGCCCGGCCATCAGCGCATAGCGTGCCGGGGCGCACAGCGGGCTGGCGCAATAGGCCGAACGGAACAGCACGCCCTCTGCTGCCAGCCGCGCCAGCGTCGGCGCCTTGACCGGGCTGGGGGCATGGGCCGGGGCGCAGCTGGGCAGGAAGGGCGCCGCCAGCTGGTCGGCCATCAGGATCAGGATATTGGGCTGCTTGGCCATGGGGGGTCCTTCGGGTTCGGGATCAGCGTCCGCGCCACTGCGGCGCGCGGCCCTCGGCGAAGGCGCGCGGGCCTTCGAGGGCATCTTCGGAATCGAGCATCGCGCGATAGACCGGCACCGCGCCGCTGCGCATCACCCGGTAGCCCTCGGCGACATCGAGGCCATGGGTGGCGCGCAGTATTTCCCGCGCGGCACGGATCGCCAGCGGTGCCCCGGCGGCGATCTGGCGGGCCAGGCCCAGCGCGGCCTCCATCAGGGCCTCGGGCTCGACCACCTGGCTGACGAGACCGTGGGCCAGCGCCTCGGCCGGCTCGAGCCGTCGCCCGGTCAGGATCATCTCGCGTGCCAGCCGTTCGGGCAGGCATTTGGGCAGGCGCAGCAGCCCGCCCGAATCGGGCAGGATTCCCAGCTGCACCTCGGGCAGCCAGAACCGCGCCGCGGTGCTGGCAACGATCAGGTCGGCGGCCAGCGCCAGTTCGAACCCGCCGCCCACGGCCAGGCCGTTGACCGCGGCGATCACCGGCTTCGACAGGGTGAAATATTCGGTGAGGCCCGCAAAGCCGCCCGGCCCATGGTCGGCATCGGCGGCCTCGCCCTCATTGGCCGCGCCGAGGTCCCACCCGGCGGAAAAGAACCGCCCGGTGCCGGTGATCACGCCGACGCGCAGTGCCGGATCCTCGTCCAGCCGGCGGAAGGCGGCGTAAAGTTCGAGGCTGGTCGCGACATTGATCGCATTGGCCTTGGGCCGGTCGAGCTGGATCACCAGCACTTCGCCCTCGGCATGGCAGCGCACGGCGGTCATCCTAGTCCTCCATCCGGATCAGGGCATCGGCCGCGACCACACCCCGGGGCAGCACGATCAGCGGGTTGACGTCAAG
>JAFECL010000022.1:54192-56753 GCA_018242165.1 Pseudomonadota bacterium | reverse complement strand
CGGTCGCCGGCGGGCTTGCCGCGCCACCCGGCGATCAGCCGCGATACCGCCAGCCGGTCAAGCGCGCGTTCGACCGCCTCGCGGCTGGTCGGCAGCAGCACCTGCTCGACCTGGGCGAGCAGTTCGACGAAGATTCCGCCCGTGCCCAGGGTCAGGAACAGGCCGAATTGCGGATCGCGCCCGACGCCGACGATCAGTTCGGCCACCGAGCCCTGCGCCATCGCCTCGACCAGAAAGCGGTCCGACAGGCCCTCCATCCGCCCGAGCGCGGCACGCAGCGCGGCGCGGTCGGGCAGGTTCAGCGCCACCGCACCCAGCTCGGTCTTGTGGGCCAGATGCTCGCCCACCGCCTTCAGCACCAGCGGGAAGGGGGCGGGCAGCGGCGCGGCAGGATCATCGCACAGCGCCAGCAGTTCGCCCCGGCCCAGCACCGCGCCTGGCGGCACCGGCACGCCCGCCGCGGCCAGCAGCGCCTTGCTCGCCGCCTCGTCCAGCAGGCGCGGGGCCCCGGGCTGGGGCATGGGATCGGCCAGTCCCGGCATCTGCGGCAGGGCCAGCGAGGCCCCGGCGCGTGCGGCGGCGGCCACGGCGCCCAGCGCGGTCTCGACCCCGGCCATGGCGACGATGCCCTCCGCGCCCAGCGCCAGGATCACGGTTTCTGGCAGGTTTTCGGGCAGGCTGGAGACCACCATCCGCACCGTTCCGGCGGAGGCAGGGCGGGCACGATGCGCGGCGATGAAAGCGTCGAGCGTGGTCTGCCAGTCCGCCGCCGAACAGCGGTCGGCACGGGGGAAGTCGAGCACCAAAAGGCTCGCCTCGAAGTCCGCCCCGATCATCCCGCCGAAGCAGGCGGTCTGGGCGGCCAGATCGCCCCAGATATAGGTGTGATAGTCGAGCGGATTGGCGACGTGGACCGCCGGGCCCAGCACCGCCTCCAGCTCGGCCTGGGTGGCCGGCGCGAAGTCCGGCGTGGCCAGGCCGTGGCGCTGGGCAAGGTCGGCAATCAGGCTGGCCTCGCCGCCCGAACAGCTGGCGCTGGTGATCCGCGTGCCCCGCAGCGGCCCGGCATGGTGCAGCAATTTCAGCGTTTCGATGAAGGTCGCCGGCTCGTGCACCCGGGCGATCCCGCAGCGTTCGAACAGCGCGTCGTGCAGGGCATCGGCCCCGGCCAGCGACGAGGTGTGCGACATGGTCAGCATCGCGCCCTTGGCCGAGGCGCCGGTCTTCAGCACCACCAGCGGCACCCCGGCATCGCGCGCCGCCCGGGCCGCGGCATCGAAGCGGGCGATCGAGCGCAGCCCTTCCAGATGGAGCCCGATGGCGCTGATGCGCTGGTCGGCCAGCAGCGCCTCGATCAGCTCGGCGGGATCGGTATCGGCGCAGTTGCCCACGCTGACCAGCGCGGCCAGCGGCAGCCCGCGCGCCTGCATGGTGAAATTCAGGCCCAGATTGCCGCTCTGGGTGATGATCGCCACGCCGCGCTCCACCGCGATGCAGCCGTGCTGGTCGGGCCACAGCGCCGCGCCGTCGAGCGCGTTGATCATCCCGTAGCAATTGGGGCCGACCAGCGGCATGCCGGCAGCGGCCTGCACCAGCCGGGCCTGCCGGGTGCCGCCCTCCGGCCCATCCTCGGCAAAGCCCGAGGCATAGCAGACCACCCCGCCCGCCCCCAGCGCGGCCAGTTCCCCGACCAGCGCAATGCTTGGTTCGGCCGGGGTGGCGAGGAACACGGCATCCGGCACGCCGGGCAGGCTGGCCAGATCGGGGAAGCAGGCGTGGCCCGCCATTTCGGCCCGGCGCGGGTTGACCGGCCAGATCGCGCCGGCAAAGCCGAAGGCCGCGCTTTGCCGCACCGCTTCTTCCGCCGCCTTGCCGCCGATGAAGGCGATGCTGGCCGGGCGCAGCAGCCGCGCCAGCCGGTTCTGGCGTTCCGCCCCGCTCATGCCCCGTGTTCGCGCAGCATCGCGCGCGAGATGATCAGCCGCTGGATCTCGCTGGTCCCGTCCCAGATCCGCTCGACCCGGGCATCGCGCCAGAAGCGTTCGATCGGCAGCTCGTCCATCAGGCCCATCCCGCCGAAGATCTGCAAGGCATTGTCGGTGATCCGCGCCAGCGCTTCCGAGGCATAGAGCTTGGCCATCGCCGCGTCGCTGTCGGTCATCGTCCCCTGATCGCACTTCCATGCTGCCATGTGGGTCAGCAGGTCGGCGGCTTCCAGCTCGGTCGCCATGTCGGCCAGCTTGAAGCCGGTGCCCTGGAACTGGCCAATGGCCTGGCCAAACTGCTTGCGGGTGGCGGCCCATTGGGTCGCCATCTCCAGCACCCGGCGCGCCCGGCCAACCGAGGTGGCGGCAACCTGCAGCCGGGTCGAGCCGAGCCACTGGCCCATCAGGTCAAAGCCCTTGTCCTTTTCGCCGAGCAGCGCGCGCGCCGGCACCCGGCAATTGTCGAACACCAGCTCGCACTGGTGATAGCCGCGATGCGAGACGCAATTGGGTCCGCGCCGGCGGGTCAGGCCGGGGGTGTCGAAATCGATCAGGAAGCAGCTGATGCTCTTCTTC
>JAFECL010000022.1:44076-54111 GCA_018242165.1 Pseudomonadota bacterium | reverse complement strand
CTGGCGCGCGAAGGTCCGCATCGAGCGGACGTCCGAGCCGGCATCGGGTTCGGTCATGGCCAGGCAGTCGTGGCGTTCGCCCCGGATCGAGGGTAGCAGGTATTCCTCGATCTGGCTGCCCTGGCAGCCCTGGAGGATGTTGCTGGGGCGGCCGACCAGCATCTGCAGCGCGTAGGAGGCCTTGCCCAGCTCGCGCTCCATCAGGCTGACATCGAAGACGCCCAGCCCGCCGCCGCCCAGCTCGGCGGGCATGTTGGCGGCATAGAGGCCGGTGGCGATGGCGCGCGCGCGGATCTGCGCGGCGAGATCGTCGGGCACGGCATCGCTGCGTTCGACCAGCTGCTCGTGCGGATAGAGCTCTGCCTCGACGAAGCGGCGGGTGGTTTCGACCAGGAGTTCCTGTTCGTGGCTGAGGGCGAAATGCATGTTTAGAGCCTTTCCGGCCTGGTTTGATCCACCGTGATTGGTGCTGGAAGCTTCTCGGCAAGAAGCCTTGTGCTGGCCGGGCTGGTTGCCCGGACAAGCAAGGCGCCGCTGTCCGAGGGGCTTCCAGCACCAACCCCATAGGGCGGGCCACTTTTGGCCCATTTCAGCGTCCTTCGTCGGTCACTATATGCTAGCATAGCTCCCTCCTCACTCCTTGAACTGGGCCAAAAGAGGCACCGTCACGGCGGGTCAAACCAGGCCGGAAAGGCTCTCTATCCCCGACGGATGGCAATGGAACGCCCGGCCTGCGGCGGCACGGGCAGGTGGGCATGGGCGGTGCGGATCGCGGCGACCTTGCGGGCAAGCTCGGGCGGCATCGGGCACGAGCGCTCCGCCGCCATGTCGACATGCACCAGCATCTGTTCGCCGGTGGCGAGCAGCGCGCCGGTTTCGGCATGGTGCATGGCGTGGAAGATGTGCAGCCGCTTGTCGTCGGAGTCGAGCAGGTGCAGGCTCAGCGCCAGCGGATCGTCCAGATGGGCCTCGGCCAGATTGAAGATCATGGTCTGCACGGTGAACAGCGAATGGCCACCGGCGCGATAGGCCTCGTCGATCCCGATCAGGCGGAAGAAGGCGTCGGACTGGTCGCCGAAGACCAGGAGGTAGCAGCTTTCCGACATGTGGCCGTTGTAATCGACCCATTCGGGAGCGACGCGCGGGCTGATCAGCCGCAGCGGCGCGGCAATCGGCGCGCTGTCATCCCATACCGCTGCCGGGGTGCCCTCGAGCGGGGTCTTGAGGCCGTGGCTGGCAGGGGGTGCGTGCTCGGTCATTGCAGTATTCATCCTTGTTCGGCGAGACGGGCTGACAGCAAGCGTCGGGCAGGCCTTGGCGGCGATTGATCCGAGAGATAAGCCCCGCTGATCACGCCCGCGGTGCCGGCTAGCGGCTTGCCTTCTGCCATGCGCAGACCCCCAGACTGGCCCCCCTGGGCAAGTGTTCGGGCGTAACCAGCCCGGGCATGATCCGCGCCTTGCCCCGCTGGCAAACCAGCGTGCCCTTTACCCCGGACACATCGAGCATCACCTGATCCCAATGGCGGTACTGGGTGTCGTGGCCCTCGCCCGGGTAGCGGCGGAAGGTCACCGGCCCTTTCGCCATTTTCGCCCAGACCTCGCCCTGCGCCGGCGGCACGGTGTGGTCGGCCTCGCCATAGTAGAAGAAGGCCGGGGCCCTGACGGCGGTGGCTGGCGCCGGGGCCTGGCAGAACCGCTTGTATTCGGCCGCCATGCCGCGCGGATCGCCCTGTTGTCCGGCGATGAAGAAGGCATGGGCGCCTTCATCCGCGGTGCGGTCGGCAAAGCCGCGCACCTTGGCCGCAACCCCCTCGGCGGGCATGTCCCACCACACGCGGGGGGCGCCCACCTGCGGCTTCAGCGCGGCGATCAGCGCGGCATCGTCCATCCCGCACAGCGGCGAGCTACCGCCCAGCCCCGAGATCGCCGCCAGCATGTGCCATGAGGTGAGCCGTTCGGGCATGGCCGCGGCAATGTGCCCGGCATAGGCCCCGCCGCCCGAGATCGCGACCAGCGCGAAGCGGTTGACCTTCAGCTGCCCCAGCACGGCGCGGACATCGCCGACATAGTCGCCAAAGCCCCAGGCGGGATCGAAGGCGGTATCGCCAAAGCCGTTACGCTCGACGGTGATGATCCGCAGCTTCAGCCGCCGCCGCATGGTGTCGAGAAAGGCCACCAGTTCGGGCGCGCGGGCGCTGGTGCCGGCCCCGCCGATGAACAGCATCGGCTTCCACCCCGCCTCGCCGGTGTCGGTGTAGAACACCTTGCGCCCGGCGGGCAGCGTCAGCGCGGCAACCGGGGTGCCGATGGAATCGAACCGGGCCGGGAAGGCCGCTTCGCCGGCCATGGCCGGGGCTGCGGCCAGCAGCAGGCCGGCGGCGATCAGTGCCCTCATCGTACACCCTCCGTTTCGAGATTGGCGTCAAGCTGCGGGATCAGGGCGAATTCGCTGGCCAGATCGGCCCGCCGCGCCACCCAGTAATAGAACAGTCCCGCCACCGGCAGCCCGACCAGCATCGAGATATCGGCTCCGCCCAGCGCCCTGGCCACCGGGCCGGTGTAAAGCCCCGTCTTGAAGCAGGGTGCCATGGCCAGGAAGCCCAGCGCATAGGCAACGAGGCCGCGCCAGTTCCAGCGCCCGTAAAGCCCGTCGGGATCGAACATCGCCCGGATCGAATAGCGCCCGCGCCGCACGAAGAAGAAATCGACCAGGTTGATCGCGGTCCACGGCGTGAACAGGTAGAGCAGGATCGCCAGCAGCTCCTCGAACTGGGCGACCAGGTTCTTGCCCGACGATAGCGACAGCGCCAGCACCACCAGCAGGACCACCAGCAGCGAAACTACCCGCGCCCGCCGGCCCAGCGTGACCCGCCCCAGCGAATCGACGATCGCGATCAGGGTGAGCGAGGCGCCATAGAAATTGAGTGCGGTGATCGTCACCAGCCCCAGCACCGAAGTGACCAGCATCACCATGCCGAAACCCGGATACATCGCATCGCCGGTGTGGCGCAGCGCGCCGACGATGTCGCCGGCCCCCAGCATTGCCGCGGCGAAGGTGCCGATCAGCATCATCCATGCCCCGCCGACGAAGGCCCCGCCGAAAGTCCACCAAAAGCTCTCGCGCACCCCCACCCCGCGCGGCAGATAGCGCGAATAGTCCGAGACGTAGATCGACCACGACAGCTGGTAGGTTGCGGCAGCGAAGAACTGCACCAGGAACGGCCCGGCGACGAAGCGGTGCGGGGTCAGCAGCGCCGAAAGGTCGGCAATCCTCAGCGCCCCCAGGGTGTAGGCGGCCAGCATCACCAGCATCACCAGCGCCAGCACCCGCTGGGCGCGATGGATCACGTCGTACCCGGCCATGGCGATCAGCACCGCCAGCACGGCGAAGGCCACCATCACCGGCGGCCCCGGCCAATGCGCCAGTTCGGCGGCGGTATTGGCAATCATCGCCTGGTTGAAGGCGTTGAAGCCGACATAGGTGATCAGCGCCACCACCCAGACCAGCAAGGCCCCGATATAGCCGAACTGCGGGCGCGACTGGATCATCTGCGGCAGGCCCAGCTCGGGCCCCTGGGTCGAATGGAAGGCCATGAAGAAGGTGCCGAGCAGCCCGCCGCCCAGCACCGCCAGCGCGGTCCAGAAGAAATCCAGCCCCTGGAGGATGCCGATCGCCCCGGTGGCGAGCGTGGCCAGATGGGCATCGCCCATGAACCAGATCGGCCACAGGTGCCAGGCCTTGCCGTGGCGTTCGGCCAGCGGCACGTAGTCGATCGAGCGGGTCTCCACCAGAGCCATGCTTGTCCTCTCCCTCCCCTCGCGCCGGCCGGGCTTGCTGGCCCTATCCCGGCATCCGTATTGCCCGCCCCGTCCAGTCGGGCGGGGACAGGGCAGCCTGCGCGGCGACCAGTGCGCGCGTTGCCGCCTGGATGCCCTCAGGCGCCGGGTCCGCACGTTCGGCTGCGGCATCGACATGGACCAGCATGTGCTCGGCCGTGGCAATCGCCGTGCCACTATGCACCGCGATCATGGTGTGGGCCAGATGGATGCGCTTGGCATCGCTGGCCAGCACCCGGCTGCGCACTTCGACCTTCTCGCCCAGCCGCGCCTGTCCCAGATGGCGCAGGTGGCTTTCGACGGTGTAGAACGAATGGCCGGCGGCAACATAGTCCAGCCCCGCGCCGATCCGCGCCAGCACCACGTCGGTGGCATCGCCGAACAGCTTGAGATAGGCGCTCTCGGTCAGGTGGTCGTTATAGTCGATCCATTCGGGCTGTACCGCGGTGGCGATGGTCAGCAGGTGGCCGTCGGCCTCCAGCGTCCCGCCAGCCGGCAGGGCGGTGCCCCCGGCCAGCCGCGCCCGGTGCGCGCGCGCCACCTTGCCCGAGGCGAAATCGTTCTTCTCCAGCGCCTGGGTCAGATCGACCAGGCAATTGTCGCGCAGCCGCTCGTAGGTGCGCAGGTCAACCCCGCCCGCCTGTTCGTCGCTCTGCGCCGCCACCGTATCGATCAGCTCGTCGGTCAGTTCGGGGCCGATCAGCTTGGTCCATGGCCACTTCATCGAAGGGCCGAACTGGTGGAGGAAGTGGCGCATCCCCGCCTCGCCCCCGGCCAGCCGATAGGTCAGGAAGGTGCCCATGAACGACCAGCGCATGCCTGCGCCAAAGCGGATCGCGTCGTCGATTTCGCCCGCCGTGGCGACACCATCGTTGATCAGCCACAGCGCCTCGCGCCACACCGCTTCCAGCAGCCGGTCGGCGATGAAGCCGTCGATCTCCTGCCGGACGTGAAGCACCTGCATGCCGAGGGCGGTGTAGATTTCGGCGGCGCGGGCCTTGGTTGCCGCGCTGGTCTGGCCGCCGCCGCAGATCTCGACCAGCGGCAGCAGATAGACCGGGTTGAACGGATGGCCGACCACCAGCCGCTCGGGGTGGGCCATCTTCGCTTGCAGCTTGGTGGGCAAGAGGCCCGAGGTCGAGGAGCCGATGATGACATGGGGCGGCAGCAGCGCGTCGGCCTCGGCAAAGACGCGCTGCTTCAGGTCTTCGCGCTCGGGCAGGTTTTCCTGGACGAAGTCGGCGCCCTCCAGTGCTTCGGCCAGCGTGGCGGCAAAGCTCAGCCTGCCTTCCGCCGGCAGCGCCGCGCCGTGCAGGCGGGCATAGGCGCGGCGGGCATTGCCAAGCACCTCGGTCGCCGAACGCGGCACTTCGGGGCTGGGGTCGTAGATCGTCACGTCCACCCCGTTGAGCACGAAGCGCGCCGCCCAGCCCGCGCCGATCACCCCACCGCCGATCACCGCGACCTTGTTGATCCCTGCCACCATGGTCAGCTTTTCCTTCAGCGCTTGTTGAGTTTGAGCTTGGCCCGGGCCTCGGCCGGGGTGAGGAGTTTCGCGCCCATGCCGGTCAGGATCTGCACCGCGCGCTCGACCAGCTGGCCGTTGGTGGCAAGCTGCCCGCGTCCGATATAGAGGTTGTCTTCCAGCCCGACCCGGACATTGCCGCCCGCCAGCGCCGCCATGGCGACAAACGGCAGCTGATTGCGCCCGATCGAAAAGCCGCTGAACACCGCGCCCGGCGGCAGCTGGTGGACCATCGCCATGGTGGTCAGCGGATCGTCCGGCGCACCATAGGGGATGCCCATGCACAGCTGGATCATCACCGGATCATCCAGCAACCCCTCGCGGATCATCTCCTTGACGAAAACCAGGTGCCCGGTGTCGAACACTTCCAGCTCGGGGCGCACCCCCAGCTTCTGCACCTCGGCGGCCATGGTCCGCAGCATGCCGGGGGTGTTGGTCATGACGTAATCGGCTTCGGCGAAATTCATCGTCCCGCAGTCGAGCGTGCAGATCTCGGGCAGCAGTTCGCGCACGTGCGCCAGCCGTTCCAGCGGGCCGACCATGTCGGTGCCGGCCGGGTCGAGCGGCAGCGGGGTCTCGCCCGGTCCGAAGACGATGTCGCCGCCCATCCCGGCAGTCAGGTTGATCACGACGTCGGTGTCGCTGGCGCGGATCCGCTCGACCACCTCGCGGTACAGGGCGACATCGCGCGAGCCTTTTCCGGTCTTGGGATCGCGGACATGGATGTGGGCGATTGCCGCGCCGGCCCTGGCTGCCTCGATCGCGGCATCGGCGATCTGTTCGGGGGTGATCGGCAGGCCGGGGTGCTTGTCGGCGGTGTTGCCCGAGCCGGTGACGGCGCAGGTGACGAAGACCTCGAAATTCATGATGCCTCTCTCCTTCCCCACCAGCTTAGGCAGCCATGGCGCATCGGCAAACAACCGCTTGCGACATTTCATTGCCGATTGCGACACGCCCTTCTATCCTGCGGCGATGGAGCCGATCGCCTTCCTGCTGCTGCCCGGCTTTTCGGCGATGGCCTTCTTTTCGGCGGTTGAACCGCTGCGGATTGCCAACCGGCTGGCGGGCCGCGCGCTCTACCGCTGGTCGGTCCACGTGCCCGACGGCGATCATGCCGAAGCCTCGAACGGGATGCTGATCCGCGCCGACGATCCGCTGGGCCAGACAGTCGAAACGCTGGTGGTTTGCGCCGGGTTCGATCCGCTGCGCCATGCCAGCCGCGCCCTGCTGGGCCAGCTGCGCCGCGCCTGGCGGCTGGGGGCGCGGCTGGGGGCGATCGACACCGGGGCCTTCCTGCTGGCCGAAGCCGGGATCCTCGGGGCCGAACCGATCACCCTGCACTGGGAGGCGATGGCCGAATTCCGCCGCCGCTATCCGCGCACGCCGGTCTCGGGCGAGCTCTACGAGCGCCACGCCCGGCTGTTCACCTGCGCCGGGGGCACCGCGGCGATGGACATGATGCTGGAAGGGCTCGCCCGCGATCACGGCGCCGCGCTGGCCCGGGCGGTATCGGACCAGCTGATCCACGACCGGATCCGTCCCCCGGGGGAACCGCAGCGAGCCGATCTGGCCCAGCCGCTCGAACCCTTGCTGGCTGGCGCGGTGCGGCTGATGCGGGCCCACCTTGCCCCGCCGCTGACAATGGACGAGATCGCCGCCCGGCTGGGGGCCGACCGGCGGCGGCTGGAACGGCGCTTTGCCGCGGTGCTGGGGTGCAGTCCGGCGCACCATTACCGCGAACTGCGGCTGACCCGCGCGCTGGAACTGATGCGCGCCGATGCCGCGCTGGCCGAGGCGGCGGTGGCCGCCGGCTATGCCTCGCCCGCCGCCTTCTCGCGCGCCTGCCGCCAGCATTTCGGCCGCAGCCCGCGTGCGCTGCTGGCCGGGCCGGCGGGCTAGCCCAGGCTCTGGGTCACGGCGAACAGCTGGTATTCCACCCCGTCCGGCCGTTCACGCGCTTCGCCCACCGCGAGGGTGCGGTTGAGCCATTGATAGCGCGGATCGCCGGTGGCGAATTGCGCCTGAACCTGGAACTGGGTCTCGCCAAACATGCTTTCGCCGCCCGCCGCCAGCTTGGCGGTGACGCCGTCATCGAAGCGGTAGAGCCCGGTATAGCGCAGGTCGATCAAGGCCCCGTCGTCGGTTTCGAGCAGCTTGCGCACGTCGAGCTGGGCCAGCCCGTCGGCCCCGCACAGCATCCAGTCGCCGCCACCGTCGAGCACCTTGCCCCGGATGCGCGGCCCTTCGAACCAGCCGGGGCGGATGACATAGGCGATCCGCTCGCCGAAGGGGGTGGCACCGATGCGGTGGGTGGTGACGCCGTTGGCAAAGCGCATCAGGGGTTCAAGGGTCAGCATGGCGCCTTGTCGCACCCGGTGGCCGCGCGGCGCAAAGGCGGATTACTCAGCCGGGCATGAGCCTGCCTCATGCCTCAGCCCGGCCAGTTCGGGGTCGGCCAGCACCTCGTCCAGCGCCCACTGGCGAAAGGCGCGGATGTGGCGGTGGTCGCTGCGGGCTTCGGGACAGACGAGCTGCCAGGCGGTGGGGGCCGGAACGTCGCATCCGGGAAAGGCGCGGACCAGCGTGCCGGCGGCCAGCTCCTCGGCAACATAGGGCTGCATCGCCAGCGCCACCCCGTGGCCGCGCGCGGCCATCCGCAGCGCATGATCGTAGGAATCGAACCGCATCCCCCGGTCGGGATCGATGCCTTCCACCCCCTGCGCCGCCAGCCAGCAGGGCCAGTCGCCGCCCGAGGGATAGACCTGCAGCAGCGGCACCCCGGCCAGATCGGCCGGCCGGGCCAGCCGCGCCGCCAGCGCCGGGGCGCAGACCGGGAACAGCATGGGCGAAAACAGATAGGTGCTGGTCAGCCGGGCCCCGCCGGGCCGCCCGATCACCAGCCCCAGATCGACCGCCTCGTCGGCGAAGGTCGGGTCGTTCTGCGCGGTCACCAGCCGGATCACCAGCCGGGGATGCCGCGCCTGAAAGCCTTGCAGCCGGGGCACCAGCCAGCGCACCGCAATGGTCGAATAGGTCTGGATGGTCAGGCTCTCGCCGCGATGGTCCTGACCGACCCGGCGCACCCCGCGCTCGATCTCGGCGAAACCGGCGCGGACATGGGCATGGAACTGGCTGCCCGCCCCGGTCAGCTCGATCCCGCGCGGCTGGCGGTGGAACAGGAAGGTGCCAAGATGCGCCTCCAGGCCTTTGATCTGGTGCGAGATCGCCGACTGGGTCACGCCCAGGGCTTCGGCCGCCGCCTTGAAGCTGCCGGTGCTGGCCACCGCGTCGAAGGCCCGGAGCGCGTTGAGGGGAGGTAATCGCTGCATGGTCGCAACATCCGTCAGCCGGGCGGCCAGTGCCCGATTTGATGAGATATTCTCAAGCATAGGGCAACTATGGTCGCTTGCAAGCTAGGCGGCCGGGGGCGAGGTTGCGGGGCAGGCAGGGGGAATGGGGCGCGAATGACCGGGCAGCGGGTAGCGGTAATTTCGGCGGCGGCCAGCGGGATTGGCCGGGCCATTGCCGAAGGGCTGATCGCCGATGGCTGGCGCCTGCGCATCTGTGACCGCGACCCCGCCGCGCTGGCCGATTTCCGCGCCTGCCATCCCGATGTCCTGGCGGTTGAAACCGACATTGCCGATCCGGCGGCGGTCGAGGCCTTTGCCGGCGCGGTGCGCGCGGCGCTGGGGCCGGGAGGGGGGATCGACCTGCTGGTCAACAATGCCGGCATCGCCGGGCCCACCGCGCGGCTGGAAGACCAGCCGGTCGATCTCTGGCGCGAATGTGTCGAGGTCAATCTCAACGGTACCTTCTATCTGACCCGGGCGATGATCCCGCTGCTGCGCGCGCGGGCGCCCGGCTCGGCGATCATCGCGATGAGCTCGAACGCCGGGCTGCACGGCTGCCCGCTGCGCGGGCCCTATGTGGCCAGCAAGTGGGCGGTGATCGGGCTGGTCAAGACCCTGGCGATGGAACTGGGGCCCTCCGGGATCCGGGTCAACGCGGTCTGCCCCGGGTCGGTCGAGGGGCCGCGGATCGAGCGGGTGATCGCTGCCGATGCCCGGGCACGCGGGCTCAGCCCGGCCGAGGTAACCGCCGAATACCAGCGCCAGTCGTCGCTGCGCACCTTTGCCACCTGCAACGATATTGTCGAAATGGTCCGCTTCCTCGTATCACCTGCCGGGGCGCGCATCTCTGGCCAGGCGCTGGCGATCGACGGGCATACGGAGAATCTCTCGATGGACATGGCGGAATGATGCGCGCGGTATGGTACGAGGCCATCGGCCCGGCGGAAACGGTGCTGCGGCTGGGCGAAATGCCCGAACCCGCGCCGGGCCCCGGCGAAGTGCGGGTGCGGGTGCATGCTTCGGGGGTCAATCCCTCCGACGTCAAGACCCGCGCCGGCGCGCGCGGCCCGCTGGCCTTCCCCCGGGTGATCCCCCATTCGGACGGGGCCGGGGTGATCGACGCGGTCGGCCAGGGGGTTGCCCCGGCGCGCGTGGGCGAGCGGGTGTGGCTGTGGAACGCCGCCTGGCGCCGCCCGCATGGCACCTGCGCCGAAAAGGTCTGCCTGCCGGCCGAACAGGCCGTGCCGCTGCCGGATGATACCGGCTTTGCCGCCGGGGCCTGCCTGGGCATCCCGGCCTGCACCGCCGCCCAGGCGGTGTT